>CAKPVL010000004.1 GCA_934193545.1 uncultured Granulicatella sp.
CTTGACTTATAACGGTATAATGATACAATTCGAAATGAAATAAATGTGCTATTATTAGTAACAATTTTTATAAAGGAGAGTGTAATGGATGAATAATACTGAAATTGCAAAAAGTGTTATCGAAGCCATTGGTGGCAAAGAGAACGTTAGTAGTGTAGCGCACTGTGCAACGCGTCTTCGTATCATGGTAAAAGATAAAGAAAAAATCGATACAAATAGAGTCGAGAATATTGAGAAAGTTCAAGGGGCATTCTTCAACGCAGGACAATTCCAAATTATTTTTGGTACAGGAACTGTAAACCGTATTTATGATGAAGTGGTATCTCTTGGCTTACCGACTTCAACAACTAGCGAAATGAAAGCTGAAGCAGCAAAACAAGGAAACTGGTTCCAACGTGCTGTTCGTACATTCGGGGATGTATTCGTTCCAATCATTCCAGCGATTGTTGCAACAGGTCTTTTCATGGGTCTTCGTGGATTATTAGAGGCTTTTGGTGTTGTATTACCATCTGACTTTTTAATCTATTCTAAAATCTTAACAGACACTGCCTTTATCGCTTTACCAGCCTTAGTAGTTTGGTCAACGTTTAAAGTGTTTGGTGGAAATCAAACAATCGGTATTGTACTTGGTTTGATGTTGATTTCAGGTTCTCTTCCTAACGCTTGGGAGGTTGCTCAAGGTGGGGAAATTGTTCCTATCAAATTCTTCGGTCTTGTGGATGTCGTTGGCCTGCAAGGTTCTGTTTTACCAGCGTTTATCATTGGGGTTGTAGGTGCTAATTTTGAAAAATGGGTTAGAAAATATGTACCAGAAGTATTGGACTTATTAGTAACACCATTTATTACATTATTTGTAATGTCAATTTTAGGACTATTTGTATTAGGCCCAATCTTCCATCAGGTAGAAAAAGTGATTCTTTCACTTACAACAACTGTATTGTATTTACCATTTGGTCTTGGTGGATTAATCATCGGTGGTACACATCAATTAATCGTTGTGTCTGGTGTTCACCATATCTTCAATTTATTAGAAATTAACTTATTATCAGCGACTGGACAAAACCCATTCAACGCGATTATTACTGCTGCGATGACGGCTCAAGGGGCTGCAGCGGTTGCGATTGGTGTTAAAACGAAGAGTCCAAAATTAAAAGCATTAACCTTCCCAGCAGCTTTATCAGCATTCCTAGGAATTACTGAGCCTGTTATCTTCGGGGTAAACTTACGATTCCGTAAACCATTCGTTCTTTCATTGTTAGCAGGTGCGTTAGGTGGAGCTCTTTCAGCTTTACTAGGATTAGCGGGTACAAGTAACGGAATTACAATCATTCCTGGTTCAATGCTTTATGTCGGAAACGGGCAATTACCACAATACTTATTCATGGTTGCAGTATCATTTGCATTAGGATTTACGTTTACTTATTTATTCGGTTACGACGATTCTATGTTAGATACACCTGTTGAAGCAGAAGGACCTTCTTCACAAGAAACTCAAGAGGAAGAACCTGTTGTAGCAACGTCTGAACGTGCTGATGAAAAATTACGTTCACCAATCGTTGGCGAAGTTGTGGCTTTAAGCGAAGTAAATGATCCAGTATTCTCTAGCGGAGTTATGGGTCAAGGTATCGCAGTGAAGCCATCTAAAGGAGTTGTATACGCTCCAGCAGATGCCGAAATCGCGATTGCGTTCCCAACAGGCCATGCCTATGGATTAAAAACAGATAATGGGGCTGAAATTCTTATTCACGTCGGAATCGATACTGTTTCATTGAATGGTGAAGGATTTGAAGCAAAAGTATCTCAAGGAGACAGAGTAAGAGCAGGAGATATCATCGGAACATTTGATTCTGAAGTGATTGCTGCAAATGGGTTAGATGACACAACAATGGTCATTATCACTAACACAATGGATTATGCAGAAGTGACTCCAATCGCAACTGGTTCTGTTACGAATAAAACTCGAGTATTAGAATTACATGTATAATTTTTTAGAAGACGAATTCTATTACAGGATTCGTCTTCTTTTTTTAGGTAAAAATATGATACAATAATAAAAAATAACCAAGGGAGCTTTAGGCCTATGACAAACTTATATGGAAGTTTAGAAGCTGGCGGCACAAAGTTTATTTGTGCGGTAGCAGACGAAGAATTCAACACGGTTGAGGAACTACAATTTCCAACAACGACTCCACAAGAGACTTTAAAGAAAACAGCTGATTTTTTTGCTAAATTTAAAAATCTAGCAGCCATCGGGATTGGTTCATTTGGACCGATTGATGTGGATCCTAAATCTAAAACATATGGATACATCACAACAACACCAAAACCAAATTGGGCAAATGTGGATGTTGTTGGAGCATTAAAGAAGAAATTAGATGTGCCTATTTACTTCACAACAGATGTAAATAGTTCTGCTTACGGAGAAGTTTATGCGCGTAACAATCGTGGAGAAAATATTGAAACGCTTGTTTATTACACAATCGGTACTGGAATTGGTGCAGGTGTGATTCAACGTGGTGAATTTATTGGAGGCACTAGTCATCCTGAAATGGGACATGTTTATGTATGTAAGCATCCGATTGATGTGGCTAATAACTTTGATGGCGTTTGTCCTTTCCATAAAGGATGTCTTGAAGGTTTAGCTGCTGGACCAAGTTTAGAAGCACGTACTGGAGTGCGTGGGGAACATATCGATATCGCTAGTGATGTTTGGGATATTCAAGCTAGCTACATTGCGCAAGCTGCTATCCAAGCAACACTAACTTTCCGTCCCGAAAAGATTGTTTTTGGAGGAGGAGTTATGGCTCAAAATCATATGTTAGAACGCGTTCATCGTATGTTTGAAGAATTATTAAATGGATATGTACCAACTCCGCCAGTGAAGGACTTTATTGTTACTCCTGCTGTGGAAAATAATGGTTCAGCTACTTTAGGAAACTATGTTTTAGCAAAAAGCTTAGTAAAATAATTTTTCGATGTGTAATTGCTTTGCAAAATTAACAAATGAAAACTTTACCGCAAGGCTTTTCATTTTCTCAATAATCTAGTACAATAGACAAGGATACACATATTGAAGGGAGAGAAAGCCAAATGTCAACAGGAGCATGGATTTTAATCGTGATTCTTGCTGCAGTCGCAGGTGCGATCGGTGGTTTCTTTATCGCACGTCGTACAATGATGAATTACTTTGTAGAAAACCCACCATTTGATGAAGATATGATTCGTAGCATGATGACTCAAATGGGTCAAAAACCATCTGAACAAAAAGTTCGTCAAATTGCTGCTTCAATGAAAGCACAAGCTAAAAAAAGAGCTAAAAAGTAAAGTGAAAAACCATCGGAATATTCCGATGGTTTTTTTCGTTATACCGTATACGGTATAACGTTATTTTTTTACAGGTAATTCATATACATAATTTGGATCGATTTCTTTATCGAGTTCATCGAACTTTTGAATCAGAACTTGATCGTAATTGGCAATTTCTTCTTTTGTTAGCTTTTGATCTGCAATATAGATTGGGTCGCCAATACGTACATGCATTTTTTTACGCTTAATAATATCCTTGAAAGTTAAGGGGCCTTGATACACCATTGGAACGATAGGGGCTTTTGCTAGACGAGCAATCATCACAGCGCCACCTTTCATCTCGTTAGAGTAACGTGTTCCAGTAGGGAAGATAACAAGAGCTTTTTGATTTTCCTTAATTTGTTGGACAGGATACTTAATCGCGCTTGGTCCTGGTTTTTCACGGTTCACTGGGAAAGCGCCAAGTTTCTTAATAAACCAACCAAATGGCTTTGGTTTGAATAGTTCTTGTTTTGCCATTAAGACAAGAGGTTGTGGATAAACTGCGATGGCCATCATCACAGGATCTAGCCAAGAACGGTGAGGAGCTACAAGCACATAACCTGTGTCTTTAGGAACTTTCTCCCGACCTTGATAATCGCCAAATCCGTTTAATAGAACTAGCAGTCCGCGAACGATCCAAATAGTGATTTTATAAATCATAACATTCTCCTTTATTTCATCTGTAATTGTAGTATGCGTGAATTCAGTGTTTTTTGCAAGTTCAAAACATTCCATGTAAACCCTCTCTTTTTAGCTGAGGTATGGTATAATAATGGTAACTATTTTACGGGGGAATTCCTATGAAAGAATATAAAATCAGTTATTTCCGACTTAGTTTAGTCTTATTGGGCTATTTAATTTATAATCTTGTCTATTATTTGCTTGATTATTCCGGAGGCTATGCGTTCTTTATTGTTTGGCCGATTTTCTTTTTGTCTTTAGCCATGATTATCTTAGGGAACATCTTACTTTTTAGAGATATTGTTAAATTAAGAGCTATGTATGAAAAGAATAAGATGATTCAAGTAACTAGTATGATTCAAATTGTTGCTGCTTGTATTGGTTTATGTTTCCAACTAACGAATCTAACCGTTGGGAATTGGTGGCCAATTAATTATGTGGAACATTATCCGTTTTTAGTTGGTACAAGCGTCATCTATTCGGTTACTTTTCTAATAGGCGTTATTCAAAAAAGAGCAATAGAGCAACAAGAAAAGCAATCATCCATTTTTAGTTTAGTTTTTGGAATTTGCGTGATCTTACTTTGTAACTCCTTGCTTTTCACAAATAGCCAAGCGTCAATTTTTGATTCAAATAAACAATATATACAGGAGTTTAAAGATTTCGGATTTACAGGAAAAGTTGAAGTTCGAGAAAAAAATCATGTAATTGAACCGTATGTTGGTTTGCGTACTAGTTTACATTATGATGAGAGATTGTCTGACGGTACTTATTTCTGGGAGTTAATTGATGTTGTAGAAGTTCGAAGTGGGACGCACGTGACGAAACTGGACGAACAGCTTGCTGAAGAAATTAGTAAGTATCTTGAGACCGAAGAGGAAAAAGAATTATTCGATAAAGTAAAGAAACAAGAATTTCAATTTGTGTTATTCCTTTATAAGGACTTAATTCGAAAACGAAACATTGATACACAATTAATCGATAAAGTGAATAATGCGGTTGGATTTAAACTAGTAGAAAAATACGGTTTAAGTCTTTATCCAAAAAATCCACCTGAGTTTTATAGCCTGATTATTAAAAACGCTCTGAAAAATAGAGCAAATGGCGATACAGAGGTTGCTGGATTCTATAATATCGATATTCTAAATAAAGCGATGATTGCCAACTTTGGTTATGTGAATTACCTTGAGTTCGATCAAATCCTAAAAGATAAAAACGCAAGTCGTGTAGATTATCTAAAAAAAATACTATCTGAGATTCCGTCTGGAACGCTTGAAGATGGAACCTATAAGTTTGGCGGCACCACAAAAGTTGATGGGAAAGATCAATGGGTGACGGTTACGATGGTGATTGAAAACGGAACTAGTCATTTTGAAGCAGACGAAATGAGAAATCCGTAATCTATGATAAGTGAGGAGGAGCTTTGATGAAACGAGATACAGTTAGTTTTTTTAGACTAAGTTTAGTCATCATAGGATATTTAATCTATAATGTTCTTTTCTATTTGTATCCATCTGGAGAGGTTCCTTCTTTTGCATGGCTATTTGTTATCATATCGTGGGCAATGATTGCTATTGGAAATCTCTTTTTACTCATTGACCCAATCCGTTTAATGCTAGGGTTTAAAGAGGACAGAAATATTAGAAACTCAAGTATTATTCAATTGGTTCTTGTAATTGTAAGTTTCTTTATTCAGAGCGCTGAATTAGTGAAAGGCCAATTGAAGATCATTAATTTTATAAATCATTTTTCTGAAACATTCGCTTTAAGTTTAATTCTTACATTAATTTTTATCATTGCGATTTATCAAAAGCTATGGCTCCGTAGAGAGGACAATAATGATGCAAAATACTATTTTGTATTTGGATTGTTTTTAATTATTATTACGAATATTTTGTTAGTATCAACTGCATTTTCATCAAATTCAGTGCCGTCACTTTTCAATTCTGGGAAAAACTATCCTCAGGAGTTTAAAGACTTCGGACTAAATGGGACTGTGAAAGTAAAAAATAAAAAGCACGCATTTGAATTACGAGGATATGAAGTGAGTTTGGAATATACAGAGGAGTTTTCGGACGGCTATTCTTATTCAAAAAATTATACGATTTCTGAAGACGCTGGTGATCAATATGAATTAGCAATTTCAAATGAAAATGTTCAAAAAATCAAAGAACTATTAACAACTGATAAAGAGCGTGAACGACTTGAAAAAGTGAAATATGAGGAATTTAACTTCTTACTCAGCCTTTATAAAGCGAAATTAAATAAACTAAAAGTGCCTTATACAATTGCTGATACCATTAATACTGCTTTTAAAGTTGAGCTGGTAAAAGAGTCTAGAGTTGATTTTTATCCAACAGACGGATATGAATTTACGGCATTTTTAATTTCTGAATCTCTTCGAAATGTCGAAAAAGGGGATCAAGATGCTGCTGGGTTTTACAATATTGATGTAAAGCAAGCGATGAAAAACGATCAGATTTACGCAAATATTGATCTCATTTTCTATTCCGAATTAACTTCTAAAGCGCAGAAAGCGGGTATATCCAACCTTGAATACTTCAAAGAAGTACTTGAAGCATTACCAAGAGGCACCTTCTGGGATGGAGTCTATCAATTCAAGGGGAGTGCTGAAGTGAACGGAAAAACTAGAGACGTCATTAGTACTTTTGTAGTTGAAAATGGAATAGGTTATTTTGAAGAGGATGAATTGAAATAGAGAAGGAGGTATTTATGAATAATAAGAAAATCCAGTATATGAACTTATTACTTCCAACTGTTCTTTATTTCGTCCTATTTATGCTAGAAGTTGTTATGGGGCATGGAATTACAAAAGCATTATTTACAGTTTATTTTGTTATTTTTATCATTTTGTTTTTTGTTATTCTATTTGCGGTATTACGTGAACTCTATATTATTAATTTTGTTGTTGCAAAAGACAATGCAAAGATCCGAATTCCTGGAACTATGGCGTTTGTTCTGTTCTTATATTTTACGTTTAATGAATTAAAATATCCTTTTACAGTGATTATGCCATTTGAGTCCATTGTTACCGCAAAAAGTGGAGCAGTATTAACGTTTGTACTATTATTAGTATTTAATCTTTTGTGTTTAATGGTGTACGGGTTTGCTGAAGGGAAACAAAAGCTTTTAAAAGCACCATATTTTTACATCTTGGTTACGATGTATGCGTTAATGGCGCTTGCTGTTAATAATCAACAAGTGGAACAAAATAGATCAGACGATATCACAGTAAAAATAGAGCAGTACTATAAAAATCACGGATTCAATGCTACTGTAAAGGTCATTCCGCCAGTGAATAATGATATGGCAAACATAAAATTTACTGAAAAACTTAGTTCAGGAAGTGAAGTTACATTCCAGAGCAATGTATTTTTAGAAAATGGGACCAGCGTTCGTGACATGCAAGAATCTGTAGATACGTCCAAAGTTTCAACCGATGAAGCAAAGGTTCTTCAGCTTCTATTCAATCAAAACTTTACATTTCTTAGAGGAGCATTTCTATTCAATTCTGATTTAGAAGCTTCTGTTAATAAAATGAAAAGAGTAATGGATGATAAAGTTGAAGATGTTGAAATTACAAATATTAAAATAGATGTGAATCCTTTAATCTCAGGCGAAAAACGCTTAAAAAGATTAGCTAATATTGCTGCGAATCATTTGAAAGATAACTCAGTAACAGAAGCTATTTACAATTTAACTCTAGAAGAACTCCTCTCAAGTGAAACTGAGGTCATTACTGGTTATTTACGAGTGGATTACCGGGAGGCTTCTTCACTAGAAGAACTTCTATCGTTTGTAACTTCAAAATTTAATAGCTTAAGTAAGGACGCGCTTCCTGATGGGCTCTATTTATTCGATGCCTATGTATTAGTTCCGGAAAAAGATAACATCAAAAACGATCAACAATTCCTTGCTGTAAAAGTTAAAGATGGAATGGTAGATGTATATTGGCAAAACAGAAAGTAATCTAAAATGGAAGGAAATAGTCATGAAAGAAAAAATTAAACTAAGAGACTATAATATATTTTATTTTATAACGCTATTATCAATTCTCGTTTTGAAATCAAAAGAAGCAGGTATTATTACAACTTTCTTTGTTGTTGGCGGCATTTTAATTATTTTCAACTACATTATTTTTATTAGTTTATTTAAGAATCTGCTCGTGTTCTATAAGCACAAGCATGAAAATATTCTGTTTCTTGTTAGCCTCGCTTTACAACTTATCGGAGCTGGACTATTCGTTATATCCATCGCAATGAATTTTGAATTATTAATAGGTCCTCAGATGGACGCATTGACTATACCAATTATCTTGTATCTTATTGGAATCAATTTAATCGAAATTGCTGGTTTGGTAGCGTATGTTACGCAGGGAAATAGTAAAGAAAGCTTCCCGCGGATAAGTGTTATTCTAACAGTGATACTTATTATTAGCTTTAATGTCGCTGTATTATATTAAAACGAAAAAGACTTTGCTGAAAATTCTATTGTTTCATCATGAAAACAATAGAATTTTCTTGCATTTTAAATAACTTTCATGTAAAATCATTGATGGTGTAAAAACCAAAAAAATTCACACCTAATTGGATGTTAAGATTGGTGCTTCTTTTAGAAGAGGTCTTATCGCTGAAAATTGGGGAGGAAAATATAAACCAAATTGGAGGAAAACAAAAATGGCAGTTATTTCAATGAAACAATTGTTAGAAGCTGGTGTACATTTCGGTCACCAAACACGTCGCTGGAACCCTAAGATGAAGAGATACATCTTCACAGAAAGAAATGGTATCTATATCATCGACCTACAAAAAACTGTTAAATTAGTGGACGATGCATACAACTACATGCATGAAGTTGCTGAAAACGGTGGTATTGCATTATTCGTTGGTACTAAAAAACAAGCACAAGATGCTGTTAAAGACGAAGCAATCCGTTCAGGTCAATACTACGTTAACCATCGTTGGTTAGGTGGTACTTTAACTAACTGGGATACAATCCAAACACGTATCAAACGTTTGAAAAAAATCAAAGAAATGCAAGAAGACGGCACTTTCGAAGTATTACCTAAAAAAGAAGTTGGTATTCTATTAAAAGAATTAGACAAACTTGAAAAATACTTAGGTGGTATTAAAGATATGCCACGCATTCCTGATGTAATGTTTATCGTTGACCCTCGTAAAGAACGCATTGCAGTTCAAGAAGCTCACAAATTAAACATTCCAATCGTTGCTATGGTTGACACAAACTGTGACCCAGATGAAATCGATGTTGTTATTCCATCAAATGATGATGCTATCCGCGCGGTTAAATTAATCGTTGCTAAAATGGCTGATGCATTCATCGAAGGTAACCAAGGTGAAGACGTAGCAGTAGACGTTGAAGACTTAGATAAAGATACTTCATTAGAAGATATCGAAAAATTAGTTGAAGGCGACAACGCTGAATAATCACTAACTGTTAAGCTGTTTGAATCAGAAAGAGGCGAAATAGACTTTTCAATTCAAACAGCTTTTTTTAAAAAGTTTGTAAAAAATTTAAAAGCAAATTATAGGAGGAATTGAGAATGGCTCAAGTTACAGCTCAATTAGTAAAACAATTACGCGACATGACTGGCGTAGGTATGATGGATGCTAAAAAAGCATTAGTTAAAGTTGAAGGAGATATCGACAAAGCGGTTGACTACTTACGTGAAGCTGGTTTAGCAAAAGCTGCTAAAAAAGCAGACCGTATCGCTGCAGAAGGTATCACTAATGTATTAGTTGAAGGAAACCGCGCAGTTATCTTAGAAGTAAATGCTGAAACTGACTTCGTTGCTAAAAACGACAAATTCCAAGCATTAGTTAAAGAAATTTCAGAAGCAATCTTAAAAGCAAACCCATCAACATTAGAAGAAGCTCTTGAAGTTGAAACTCCAAACGGTAAAGTTTCTGACGTTATTGCAGAAGCAACTACAGTTATCGGTGAAAAAATCACTTTACGTCGTTTCGAAATCGTTGAAAAATCTGATGCAGATGCTTTCGGTGCATACTTACACATGGGTGGACGTATCGGTGTGTTAACTGTTGTTGAAGGTTCTACAGACGATTCAGCAGCTAAAGATGTTTCAATGCACATCGCTGCAATCAACCCTAAATATATTGACCGTTCACAAGTTTCTGAAGAAGAATTAGAACATGAAAAGAAAGTTCTTACTGAACAAGCATTAAACGAAGGTAAACCAGCTAACATCGTTGAAAAAATGATCGCTGGACGTTTAAACAAATTCTTAGCTGAGATCAGCTTAAACGACCAACCATTCGTTAAAGATCCAGATCAAACTGTATCTAAATTCGTTGCTTCTAAAGGCGGAAAAGTTAAATTGTTCCACCGTTACGAAGTTGGTGAAGGTTTAGAAAAACGTGTTGATAACTTTGTAGAAGAAGTTATGGGACAAGTTAAAAAATAATCACTGTTCATGTGAGGGAATATGGTAGATAGCTACCCGCTATTCCCTTTTTTTATAAAGATTAAGGAGATAAAGCAATGGTTGAACCAAAATACAAACGTGTTGTTTTAAAATTAAGTGGTGAGGCATTAGCAGGCCAAGCAGGCTTCGGTATTAACCCACCAACGATTAAAGAAGTTGTTAAAGAATTAAAAGAGGTTCATGATTTAGGTGTTGAAATTGCCATTGTTGTCGGCGGTGGAAACATTTGGCGCGGAATTACTGGTGAAGAAGTTGGTATGGAACGTGCGCAAGCAGACTACATGGGTATGTTAGCGACAGTTATGAATGCATTAGCACTTCAAGACGCTTTAGAAAACGTAGGAGTTCCAACTCGTGTTCAAACTTCTATTGATATGCGTCAAATCGCTGAACCTTATATCCGTCGTAGAGCGGTCCGTCACTTAGAAAAAGAACGTGTTGTAATCTTTGCGGGTGGTACAGGGAACCCTTACTTCTCAACAGATACAGCCGCTGCTTTACGTGCTGCTGAAATCGAAGCAGACGCAATCTTGATGGCGAAAAACAACGTGGATGGCGTTTATAGTGCCGACCCACGTGTAGACGTTAATGCGAAGAAATATAATGAATTAACACACTTAGATGTTATCCAAAAAGGCTTGAAGGTTATGGATACAACAGCAAGCTCACTTTCTATGGATAACGATATTCCTTTAGTAGTGTTTAATTTAAACGAACCAGGAAATATTAGACGCGTTGTATTAGGGGAGAACATTGGTACAACAGTTAGGGGGAAATAGGTAATGTCAACTAGCGAAATTTTAGCTCATGCTAAAGAACGTATGAAAAAATCTGAAGATGCGCTTCTACGTGAATTAGGCTCAATCCGTGCTGGACGTGCAAACGCAAGTCTTTTAGACCGTCTAGAAGTGGAATACTACGGAGCATTAACTCCAGTAAACCAATTAGCTTCTATTACAGTTCCAGAAGCACGTATGCTTTTAATTACACCTTATGACAAATCTTCATTAAACGACATTGAACGTGCGATTTTAATGAGCGATATCGGAATCACTCCAACAAGTGATGGTTCAGTAATCCGCTTAATTATCCCACAATTAACAGAAGAACGTCGTAAAGAATTAGCTAAACAAGTAGGTAAAGAAGCTGAGAGTGCAAAAGTAAGCGTACGTAATATTCGTCGTGATGCAATTGACCAAGCAAAAAAAGCTGAAAAAGCTAAAGAAATTACTGAAGATGAATTACACACACTTGAAAAAGACATCCAAAAAGTTACGGATGATAGTGTTAAAAACATCGACAAATTAGCAGCAAACAAAGAAAAAGAACTTTTAGAAGTTTAATTTGAATAGAAAAGGGGCTCTTGCCTCTTTTTTATTTATTAGGGAGGAACAAAATGACCCAAAAACAATGGAAAATGATTAGTACCATTATTTCAATTATAATTGTGGTTGTATTTGCTCTTTACAAGGCTTTTGGAGAGCAAAAGGCATCGAATAAATCAAATACGCATTCTTCATCGAAAACGGCTCAAAACGCTTCTAATTCCTCATTTACGGGAACGAATTTTGATTACTTTGAGAGTATGAAAAAATATCCTTTTAAATATGTATACGGAGCAGACGGAGATACATTCCACCTCAGTTATGAAGGGAAAGAATTTAAAGTACGTCTACTCATTGTAGATGCTCCAGAAACAGCCAAAGAGGGTAAAGAAGCTCAACCTTTTGCAGATGAAGCGAAGAAACGTACTGAAGAATTGTTGAAAAACGCGAAGAACATCGAAGGAAGTTTCGATGTTGGTGACCATGCGGATAAGTAT
The DNA here is from genome assembly GCA_934193545.1 of uncultured Granulicatella sp. GTDB lineage: Bacteria > Bacillota > Bacilli > Lactobacillales > Aerococcaceae > Granulicatella. The sequence continues at coordinate 12,339 of CAKPVL010000004.1, forward strand.
GATCGTGCATTAATGTATGTGTATGTCGATGGAAAGTTACTTCAAGATATTTTAATTGAAGAAGGACTTGCCAGAGTTGGATATGCGTACGAACCAAACACAAGCTTATTGAAACAATTCCAAGAAATTGAAAAGAAAGCAAAAAAACGTAAGAAAAATATTTGGGAAAAAGACGGTTACGTGACTAACAAAGGCTATGATACCAGCGTTTATAAGTAATCTGTCTAAACTATATATTGTGTTTTAAAATGAAAATGCATTTTCATAAGAACTATATATTGTATTTTGATTCAAAATGATGTATGATATCTTCTGTCAGAAAAAAATAAAAAGGGGAGAAGTAATATGTCAAATCGCAATATTATTCTTTATTCAAAACCAAATTGCATGCAATGCAATTTTACAAAACAATTTTTCGAAAATAACAACGTGGAATTCACAGTAAAAGATGTTTTCGAGTCAGAAGAAGCTTTAGCAGAAGTGAAGGAATTAGGCTTCCAATCATTACCTGTTATCGTAGCTGATGGCGTAGAACCATTCTTCGGATTCCGTCCTGATCTTTTAGAAAAATTAGTGGGATAATTTTAACTATAAAAGAAATATACACTTTTAGTAGGAAACTGCTAAAAGTGTTTTTTTTATTTCAATTTTTAAAGCGCTTTTTCCGGATTTCATGATATACTAGAGAAGACTTAAAAAGGAGGACGCATCAATGGGATTTAATGCCGTTATTTCAAAGAAATCCGTTAATAAATCAAAGAAGATTGCCGAACGTTTTGCGCAGTGGCTTAAACATGATGAAGCACATCAGGTATACTATATCGTGCCTGATCACATTAAGTTTACTGCCGAAATGGAAATGATTCGACAAGTCGGAGAGTTATTGACGGATTCCACGTCTCGTAGCTACGCTTCATCAAGACTACAAGTATACAGTTTCAAACGTTTATTGTGGTATTTGCTAAGGAATGAAGCTATTACAGAGAAAACATCGATTTCAAAAGTCGGAATTACGATGCTTTTGAAATCAATTTTAGAGGAACATTCAGAGGAGCTTGTACTCTTTAAAAATGAAGCCCGTCATAAAGGGTTTCTTGAACAATTAAGCAAGGTGATGAATGAATTTCAATCTGGAGGAATTGAAGTTGAGGATTTCTCTAGCTTTTTTGAAGCGTCCACTCCTTCTGAAAATGAGCAACGATTAAAAGAATTTGGGATTATTTATCGTTACTATACTGACGCGTTAAAAGAAGATTTTGTGCATCAAGAAGAAAGCTATGCGCAATTATGCAGCGTGATTGCTACCAAAGATTTGTCTAATACCTTTATTGCAATCGATGAAATGGTGACATTAACGAAAGCTGAAATGGAAGTGATTGAAGCCTTAGTAGGAAGTGGGGCAACTGTCGAGTTTCATGCTACATTAACGACTTATGGGGTTCATACCGCTAAAAACGAAGCAGGTGATTCGTTATTTACTTCAAATAGAATTCTCCTAGAAAGACTCTCAAGATGGGTGAATAGAGGAGAGGACCTAGCTCGCATCATCGAATGGGAAGACAGTGATTCACTTTTTAGTGATGAATTTAAAGAAGTAGAGAAGTTCTGGCTAGAGACAAATGGTGGACTTCCAAAAGTGAAGAGAACGTCTAAAGAAAAGCTTCCACTAGAAAGAATTACGTTTACTAAATACACAGATGAAAGAGAAGAGTATCAAGAGACATTTGCCCAAATTAAGAGAATGGTACAAGAGGGTAAAGTTCGTTACAAAGACATCCAAATTTTGGGACGTAATTTAGAAGAAAATCATTTATTCTTGGAATCTCTTTTGAAACAATACGATATTCCTGGTTTTATCGATTTATCTGACTCAATGGAGCATCATCCAATTATTCAGGTGTTAGATGCGCTTTTTGCTATTTGGAAATATGATTGGCGTTATGCGGATATTATGAGTTTGCTTCGTAGCGAATATGTCTTGTGGCATAAAGACGATGAAACTCAACTTAAGGACCAATTACAAGCCTTTAGACAACAATTAGATGAAACAGAAACAGTTATTCTTGCTAATGGTTACGAAGGCTATCAATGGACCAGTGGAAAACCTTGGGCCTATGTGGAAGATTCTATTGACGAAGATTCTACAGTTGAAGTGACGGATAAAAATACGCAAATTCTTTTGAAAGCGCAAGAACTTCGAGATGAATTAACAAGTGTATTACTACCTGCATTCAAGAAACTAGAAGAAGCAGCTACAACGACTGAAGCAGTTACTGTACTGTATCAATTATTGACGACTCTAGGATTAGATCATTCCGTTATTTACTGGAGAGATGTTGCTGCTGAAGAAGGAGACGTCGAAACAGCAAGACGTCAAGAGCAAGTGTGGTCTGAATTTATCCGTTTATTAGATGAATATATCTATATTTTCGGAGATAAATCCTTTGATTGGGAAACATTCATGATGTTACTTCATACTGGTTTTGAACAAACTCACTATAATTTAGCACCATCTACATTAGATGAATTAACCATCACTGGGATGGATTCGGTTCGTTATTTACCTAAGAAAATTACTTTTGCAGTGGGACTTACTCAAGGTGTAATGCCACGAAATATTGATGAGACAGGGTTATTAACGGACGATGAACGTGAGCTATTCTCAAATCAACTAGATAGTGGACGTTTCCTAGCTCCTACAACAGGACAACTGCAATCCGTTGAACCATTCGTGTTCTATCAGTTATTAATGAGTGCAACGGAGCATCTCTATTTATCTTGTGCTATTTCTAAAGATGGTAAGGAACAACTCGTTTCAAATTTTGTTCAACGCTTGCTAAAACACTTTGATATTGAAGAAATCGATGGGTCACTAAACCGACAAAACCGTTTAGAACAGGGAGATTTTGTAGTTCCGTTTGAACTCTTTACAACGCTTCTATTGAAGATGAGAGAGAACAAGTTCAAAGAAAAAGACGAGATTGATTTCTTATGGAAATTAATTCCACATTTACTAAAAGCTGACGCTGCGTTTAGTGCTAACTATCATGCGTTACTGGCATCTGTCTTCAGATTAAATGTAGCAAGTAAATTACCACTTTCTCTTGCGCAAGAGCTTTATGGAAATCAATTGAATTTATCAACATCTCAAATTGAGACTTACTATAAAGATCCGTTTAGTCATTTTTTACAATATGGATTAAGACTGAAAGAACGCCAAGAATTTGAGCTTTCGTCAGCCAATACAGGGGAATACTTCCATGAATTCTTTGATCAATTTATTAAAGAATTAAATACACGTGGACTATCGCTAAGGGAATTAACATTCGAACAAAAAATAGCCATTGAGCAAGAAATCTTTAATCGAATGAAAGACAATCCAAAATTTGCGATTTTAGCCTCTTCTAGACGTTTAAACTTCGTCCAAGGATTGTTACACCAAACCTTAATGCAAACGACGAACGCGCTTCAAAAACAAGCCTTAGCGCTTGAGACAAAACCATGGATGACTGAATTCGTATTCGGGACTTCTGGGAATTATCCAATTCATATCCCAATTAGTAAAAATCAATCGATTCATCTGCGTGGAAAGATTGACCGTATCGACTTACTTCAGTCAGATAACGGTATCTATAATGGAATTATCGACTATAAATCTTCTGAACAAAGATTCGAGATTGCAAAACTCATTGCAGGAGTTCAAATACAATTATTAACGTATTTGAAAGTATCAGAAGAAATTATTCGCAGTGAAAAAGGTGTCATTCCAACGCCTCTAGAGGCAAGTTATATCCATGTGCATAATCCAAAATTTAGCATTAAAGAAGTGCCAACGGAAGATAAGTTTATGCAAGAATGGACTAAAGCCTTTAAACATCGTGGTTTAGTTAACTCAGATGAAATTGCTAGACTAAATCCGGAACTTGTTGAGACGAGTAAATCAAACGTATTAAATGTCGCTTTGAAAAAAGATGGTGGTATCAGTGCTACTTATAAAAATGGCGTTTATACAACTGAAGAATTGAAGTTATTCAAAGATTTTGTATGGGAAAAGATTCAAGAAGCAGGTAGAGGTATTTTGTCTGGAGATATCACGCTAGCTCCATATGAAGACTTTAAGCAATATGCGGATTCTGTATCTGGTAAATTTAGCAGCATCGCTCAGTTTGATGCTACAAATCCAGAAAATAGATATCGTACTCTTCCTAAATTTGAAAAAGAAGAGGGGATTGCATTTATTCAAGAGGAATTACAAGAGAAGAAAGGAGAGACAGAAGAATGATTCCAGAGAAACCAAAAGGATTACAAGCAACACCTGATCAATGGAAAGCTATTGCCACTCGGGGAAACAATCTTCTTGTTTCTGCCTCAGCTGGTTCAGGGAAAACGAAAGTTCTTGTAGAACGAATCTTGATGCATATTCAAGAGGGGATAGACATTAATGAATTGTTAGTAGTGACCTTCACGGAACTTGCAGCAAAGGAAATGAAGGAGCGTCTTCGTTCTAAATTAGAAGAAGCGATTGAAAAATCAACGGATGAAGTTCTTCAACAACGTTTTGCGAAACAATTGCAACTCATCCCTTCGGCTATGATTTCAACAATCCATAGCTTCTGTATGAAAGTAATTCGTCGTTATTTCTACTTAGCGGGTATTGATCCTGTATTTACGATGATGGATGAAATCGAAGGTCAGCTACTACAAGAAAAGGTATGGAGAGCCCTAGAAGAAGAACTTCTCGAACATCCTGAATACGAAGAAGTATTTGCGACATTCTCAAACGACCGTTCAGACGATGGCATTACGAATACTGTTTATCGTTTATATCAATATTCACGTTCCAAAAGAGAACCTAAAACGTGGCTATCCAATTTAACAGAGAACTATGCAGTTAGAAGTGATTATGCTTCAACACCTTTCGTTAAAACGTACGTAAAACCAGCACTCATCGAGGAATTAAGTTACCTTGTTACTCAATATGATCAACTTCTTAAAGATATCGAACTTCTTGGAGCTCCTAAGCAGCAAGCTGTATTAGAAGATGATTTAGACTTTGTGAAAGCAGTTCTAGTGCATATCCAAGAAGAATCCTATGTTTTTGCATATCAGACATTCGAAGATCGAAAATTCAAGAACTGGTCTACAGCTAAAGTGGATGAATCGGTTAAAGAAAGTCTTGATGAGATTAAAGCGATTCGTGAAGGATTGAAAAAAGATTTCCAAAAAATCAAAGAGGATTATTTTGCGATTTCTCCAGAAGTTCAGCTGCAACATATGACGAACGTAAATCGAATTCTATCGAAACTTTCAGATATTGCGGTGATGTTCTATGACCGATTCCAAGATGAAAAACATCAGTTAAACAAGCTTGATTTCTCAGATTTAGAACATGATACTTTGAGAATTTTGACGAAATTAGATCAAAATGGTCAAAAGATTGCTTCAGAATACTATCAAAACCACTTTAAAGAAGTCATGGTAGATGAGTATCAAGACGTTAACCGTGTCCAAGAAGCGATTTTAGAGCTTGTAAGTAAGCCCGATAACCGTTTTATGGTAGGCGACGTGAAACAATCTATCTACGGCTTCCGTCTTGCAGATCCGTCTTTATTCCGTGAAAAATACGAAGCGTATGCCGAAGGAAAGAGTGGGGAGAGAATTGTTCTAGCAGAGAATTTCCGTTCTAGAGATGAGGTTCTTTCCTTTACGAATAAAGTATTCCAACAAATTATGAATAAAGAGTTGGGACAAGTGGAATATGATGACGTTGCTGCATTAAAAACAGGAAATCTTTCATATTCTCAAGATGACGACAAATCCAGTGAAATTATTTTAATTGAAGATGTGGATTTAGTTGAAAACTCGGATGACCTAGAGGATGCTGAAGGATTCGAAAAGGTAGAAAATGAGATTCATTATGTTGCACAACGCATTCAAGAGATGATAAAGACACCTTTTGAAGTGATGAATGATAAGGCAGATGCAAAACGTCCAGTAACTTATGGAGACTTTGCTATTCTTTCATCTACAAAGAGTAACAACGATAAGATTGAATCAATTTTTGCTGCTTACGGAATTCCTGTAAACGTTCAAAAGGCACAATCATACTTTAAACGTACAGAGATTACGACAATGGTTTCTTTACTAAAAGTGATTGATAATCCACTACAAGATATTCCGCTAGTAGCTGTATTACGCTCTGGACTTGTCGGACTAGATGAGATTGCATTGGCGCACATTCGTAAGTCATCGAAAAATACAAGTTATTATGAGGCTGTTTGCCAGTATGTTTCAAGCTTTGAGCTTCAAGAAGTCGATTATTATGATTCTAAGCAACAATTAGCGCTTAAAGAACGTCTAGAAGACTTTTTAACACTATTAAATAAATGGAGAGACAGCGCAAATAACGAATCCATCGCACAGTTAATCTGGGAAATTTATATGGATACGCATTACTTGGAATATGTTCATGGTCAGTCCAATGGTGCGCAAAGGGCTGTGAACTTGCATGCGTTATATGAACATGCGCATCAATATGAATCAAGTAGTTTTAAAGGTGTTCGTAACTTTATCCGCTTTATTGAAGCTCTTCAAAAGAAAGAAAAAGACTTAGATGAAGCACCGATTGCAACGGATTCAAATGCTGTTCAAGTGATGACGATTCACGCAAGTAAAGGGTTGGAATTCCCAGTCGTATTCTTAATCGATACGAATCGTAAATTCAATATGCAGGACTTAAAAGCATCTATCATGTGCTCAGATGAAATCGGTGTAGGTACAAATTACTTTGATTTAAATACTCGTATTACGTATCCAACTGTACAAGCTGTAGCCACAAGAAACTTCGAGAAAAAGAAATTGTTATCCGAAGAAATGCGTAAATTGTATGTAGCAATGACGCGTGCACGTGAAAAGCTAATTATTGTCGGTACGCTTAAAAACTATGAGTCATTTAAGAAGAAATACGCCTTTTTAACTAATGAATCTAGCGAAATTCTACCATATCAAGCCCGTTTCAAGAGTGGCACATTCCTTAACTGGATGCTACTGAGCGCTATTCGGGAACAATACAAGATTACTCCTGAAATTGTTGCAAAACCGGATATTGTAACTAAGAGTCAGCAATATATTCGCGAAATCAGTGGTAAAGAAGTCTTCCATGAAGATTGGCATGAATACTACAGTGAAGCTGATTCTCCACGTGAATTGAAGTCTCGAGTACAACAAATGCTCCAAAAAATTCAGCAAAACTATCAATTTGAAGCTGAAAGTAAAACAACAAGCTATCAAAGTGTTTCTGAATTGAAACGGGTGCTCGAAGATCCAATCATCGAAGAATTAGCGCAAAATAGCATGATAGAAGAGGGGAGAAGAGCTATTTACCTCTCTCCTACATTAGAGAAACCACGCTTTATGGAAACTGCTTCAGCATCGGTTTCTGGCGCACAAAGAGGTAGTGCTCTTCACTTGTTAATGCAGAAGGTTGACTTCACAAGTGACATTACATTAGATTATTTAGAACAATTACTTCGAAGTTTAGTGGAATCCAATGAAATTACACCAGAAGTTGCTGCAAAAGTTCCAGTGACACAAGCATACGAATTCTTCCAATCATCATTCGGTCAATGGATTGTGCAAAATTCACATGCATTAGCACGTGAGCAAGCATTTTCATATGTACTAGAAGCCAGTGAATTCTTTAAATCGATTCAGACTGATGATTTGATGATGATTCACGGGATTATCGATGGATATATCGAATTAGACGATGAGATTGTCGTATTTGACTATAAGACGGATTATGTCGTGGATTCTACAGAAGGAATTCAAAGCGTAGTACGTAAATATAAAGATCAATTAAATATATATGCAGATGCATTGAGTATCAGTTGTAACAAAAAAGTTACAAGAAAAGTTCTATGTTTATTATCCATTAATAAGAATATAGATATAGATACATTAAATGCTATATAAATGTTTATGCGCTCAGTGTTTTTTATAAACGCTGGGCGTATTCGTTTATGATAGAGGATATAGAAACTTTTCAATATATAACTTAGTATAATATATATTATGTAAACCTATATATGTATTCAAAATAGGATAAAGAAACATCATTGCAATTTAAAGCCCCTCAACGTATACTATTAAAGTAATTAATTAATAAGGATGGTCTCATATGCAATATAATCAAGACAGCAAGTTCTGGCATTTTGCTACATTAGTTGCTGATTTTATTTTATTAAATCTTTTATTTATCGTACTATGTATACCTGTTGTTACGATTGGTCCAGCAATTGCTGCATTAATCCATACAACACTTAAGCTTTCTGAGGACGAAAATCGTACACTTGTTAAGCCGTTTTGGAATGAATTTAAACGTGATATCACTAAAAAGATGCTTCTATGGATCGTATATTTAGTTCTAATTGCTGCTATGGTTTATATGGCTCAATTTTACTGGAATTTTGCTAATAATAATGCTGATTTATTTAGAATCATTGGTTTCATGTTATTTGTGTTATCAGCGTTGATTTTAATCGTAACTATTGTAGCTTCAATTATTGGTCTCGCTATGACGACTCAGTATTTTAGCCCGATAAAACGTTTAGTAAAAAACAGTTACTTATTAATCATCGTAATGCCAGTTCAAGCATTCATTATGGCAGCTGTTTTAGTAGCTGCAAGCTTATTCTTTATCTATCAAACGGTTCCTGTATTGTCATTTTTCTTAGTGATTGGCTTTGCAGCTGTTGCATATAGTTTTGCACCGTTAATTCGTGAAATTTTCACAAAGGTAAAATAATAAAGTTTATAAAAGAAAACGACCTACAGAAATGCTCTGTAAGTCGTTTTTTTGTTATTTAATAGATTTATTAACCACGTGCTAAACGTGTACGAATCTTAGTAGATACAAACTCGATGAATAATACTAAAATGATTAATCCACATAAAATTGCCCCTACTTCATTCCATTTATAAGCACTCATGGCAAACATTAAAGGCGAACCGATACCACCGGCACCTACCATCCCTAGAACCGTCGCATCTCTTAAGTTCATATCAAAACGATAAATCACTGTTGAGATAAACGAAGGGATTAACTGTGGTAAGATTCCAAAACGAATCTTTTGATATAAATTACATCCGCTAGCGTCTAATGACTCTAAAATCTTGTAATCTAAGTCTTCGATGGCTTCGATATAAAGCTTAGAAATCATCCCAATTGATGCTACAGACATAGTTAATAACCCAGTGAAGGCACCAGGACCTGTTACACGAATAAACATCAATCCATAAATTAATGTTGGTACAGTACGAATCGCCATGATTAATGTACGAAACACTAGTGCTACAGGTTTTGGAACGATATTTGTCGCTGATAAGAAAGCAAATGGAATCGCTAAAATCGAACCAACTAATGTTCCTAGAAACGCAATACAGATTGTTTCTAATAATAAATACGCTACACCTTTATTAGACATATCGAATAAGAGTGTTGTATCAGGTGAAAAAATCCCTTTAATAATATTTTTAGAGATTTCTGCCCCGTTTTCAGGTATTTTGCTTAATTCAATTGTTGTTCCAGACCAAGCAACAAGTGTTACAAGAATTAACACAACAATTAATTTTACGATCCAAGTACGAGGGGCTTTTTGATATTGATTTAATACTGCTTCATTCATAACGGTCCCCTCCTACGCTAATTTAGTACGTAAATAATAACTAATACTTTCGATAATAACTACAGTGAAGAATAAAATCACTAAAATCATACCGACATTGCTATATTCACGCCATCCTAAGTTTTCGTTTAAGATAATCCCGATACCACCGGCACCTACATACCCAAGAATTGAAGCGTAACGAACGTTCCCTTCAAAACAGTATAAAGAAGATGCGATATATCCAGGTAAAATTTGAGGAATAATAGCATTAGAGAATGCTTTTCCTTTAGTTGCTCCTAGTGCTTCTGCAGCTTCGAAAGCGCCCATATCTACCGTTTCAATTTGTTCATACAGTTGTTTACCGCAATAAGCAAACGTATATGTCGCAATCGCAAATGTACCTGCAATTGTACCTAAACCGAAGATATAAGTCGCAATTAAGGCTGTTACTAATGTAGGTAATGTACGTACCACACTTAAGAATAAACGGCTTAAACTAATGATAAATTTGTTTTTAACTATATTGCTTGATGCAATAATTGCAAAAGGAATTACTAGAATCGAACCTAGTAACGATCCAAGTAATGACATCTTAATCGTATCAATCAATGGATCCCAGATAGAACTTGAATATTCCCAATTTGGTGGGAACATTTTACCGATAATAACGAAGAACTGGCCTCCGCGAGTCATCAATGTTTTTAAGTTAAAACCAGTAATCTTGCCTGCAAAGTACATTGCAACTAATAGTAAGATGGTAATAAAAATCACTTTAGAGCGTGGTTCTTTTACCGTTGTCCCGTTTTCTAATGTATATTCTTTCGGTGCGAAGAGTTTTTTAAGCTTCATTTAACTCCTCCGCCTTTCCTTTATAAATTAGATCCAAGACTTCTGGTGTTACTTCTGAACTAGGACCATCATATACGATTTCACCATCTCTAATTCCGAGGATACGATCCGCGTATTCAAGTGCTAATTCAACGTGGTGAATATTTAAAAGGATTGAGATATTCATATCCTTGTTAATGCGTTTAAAGTCTTCCATAACGCGTTTTGCTGTCACTGGGTCAAGAGCCGCAACTGGTTCGTCGGCAAGAATAATTTCTGGATTTTGAGCCAATGTACGAGCTAAGGCCACACGTTGTTGTTGACCACCTGATAATTGGTCTGCACGAATAAATGCTTTATCTACAATGCCAACTTTATCTAACGCTTCCAATGCATGTAATTTCTCTTGTTTTGTATAAATACCGAATAACGAACGGAAGAACGGAATATCTGGAACAATAGATGTCAATACATTTTTAATAACTGTTGTTCTTGTTACTAAGTTGAATGATTGGAAGATCATCCCAACCTTATTTCTACGGAATTTACGTAGAGATTTTCCTTTTAATTTCGTAACATCGATACCATCAACTGTTAATTTCCCTTCGCTAATATCTAGCATTCGGTTAATCGTACGAATTAATGTTGATTTACCGGCACCAGAAAGCCCGATAATCGATACGAATTCTCCTTGTTCAATTTCTAAATTAATATTTTTAAGACCTTTAACCCCGTTTGGATAAGTCTTAGATACGTTCTCGAATTTAATCATTTTATTGCCTCTCTCTCAAAAAAGGGTCAGGAGAAATATCCTAACCCTCATTTGATATTCATTACAAATTTATTAGTTACCTGATTTTAGTTTTTTAAGTAATTTTTGTGCTTCACGTTCTTTATCGTAGTCGCTAGCGTTAGCTTTCTTATAGCCTTTATGAGAGTAGATCTTGATAATTTCTTTACCTTCATCTGTCTTAGCGATATTCATCATTGCGTTTGCAAATGCTTCTTTAAATGCATCGTCTACGATTGGAGAAGCTTTACTTACTGAAATTGTGTCATTGTAAATGTCTGGAGTTACACCGATAACATTTGTTTCTTTGAAGATGTCTTCTGAACGACCGTAATCGCTAGTCCATTTCTTAGCGTAGTCATTACGAACGTCAGCATAACCAACCATGATATCAATTTGTCCTGATGCTAAACGAGCTGCAGAACTTGCGTATGAGTCAGATTGTACAACGTTTTGTAAGTCAGAAATACCTTTACCGTATTTATCTTGTAACCATAATGTTGGGTAAATATAACCTGAAGAAGATGAAGTTCCTAATACTCCCCATTTAGCAGAGTTTAAATCGTCCCAAGTTAATTCTTGACCGCTGTTGATTTTCGCTGCTAATTCTTTCCCTTTTTCAGTAGGACCAGCAATGATTAAACCTTTATATGAAGTTGCTTGTTCTGTACCGCGCTTAGTTTCTAAGCCATCATTCCAGTCTTTAGGATTAGAAGAATCTTTTAATAAGTTATCACGTGTAGCTGTTAATAATACGTCAACTTCTTTGTCGTATAAAACATAAGTACCACCAGGTAAGAAACCTACATCCGCACTACCAGATGCTAATGCTTCCCCTACTGCGTCAAAACTTGTTCCGACAGTGATGTCCACGTTTTTAACATCGTAGCCTTCTTTAGCTAACTCTTTTTTCAATAATTCTTTTAATGGTTCTGTTGTTGTAACAATTGTTTCAGGGTCACGTGAAGGAACAAAAGCAACTTTTAAAGTATCGATTGTTTTTGAACCACTTTGACTTTGAGTTTGAGATGATTCAGAACCTGAATTACTTGAGCACCCTGCTAAAAGCGCTAATGAAGATAAACCAATTGCTAATTTAGACCAAAAAGACTTTTTCATAAAAAAATATCCTCCTAAGATACGGTTATATAGTTAGAAATTAAGATATTCTTAACCCCTTTTATAATATTACAAGACATATACGAAAATTACAACCCATAACAATGTAAATATGAGCATTTTCATATAATTTACATATTTCAAACACTACAAATACAATGTAAGCGCGTGAAAAACGAACTTTAAAATACGAATGTTCGTTGTTTAAGGCAAAAAAAGAAACCTTCCACTTAAGGAAGGCCTCAATTTAATTATTTATTTGGAAAATGAGATCTTAAGAATTGGTTTGCAAACTTAATGTCTTCTAACCAGTTTTCTTGCCCTACGTACCAGAATTCACCAGTGAAACGATTTACGCCGATTGATAAGAATGTATTAACCATACGTTTGAAATCGATTTGGCCAGTACCAAATGGAATTTCACGGTAATGTCCAGGAATTGTTTCTTTTAAGTGAGCTGCAACAATATGCCCTCTTCCTAACTCGATATCTTCGTAGACATTTTTAGCACCAGGTTCTAATGATGCGTTCATTAAGTTACCTGAGTCTGGATATACTTGTAAGTATGGTGATTTCACTAATTCAACAAAACGCATAGATTTTTCTACTGTGTTCATAAATGGAGTTTCCATTGTTTCAAAACCAAGAAGAATTCCTTTTTGAGATGACATTTCAGTAGCTTTCTTAAGGTTTTGAATGAAGTAATCAAGTGTTACTGCATCTCCTTCTTCATAGTAAACATCGTATCCAGCTAATTGGATAACACGAACACCTAAATCATCTGCTAATTGAATTGCTTTTTCCATGATTTCTAGACTACGTGCACGAGTAGCTTCATCGTGTGATCCAAATGGATATTTACGGTGGCCACTTAAGCACATTGAACGAATTGGAACACCTGTTTCAAACATATCGTTTACTAATTGTTGGCGTTCTTCTTTTGTCCATTCTAGACGACTTAATTTTTCATCAGTTTCATCGATACTGATTTCCAAAAAGTCAAATCCAGTTGCTTTAACTGTTTCTAACTTTTCTCTAAAACTAAGTGTGTTTGGCATTGATTTTTCATACAAACCAAGTTCATAAAACTTTTTATTGTCCATAGTAAGCATTCGCTCCATGTTTTCTTAAATAGTGTTTATCTAAAATTGTTTGTGACATTGGCTTCATATTTGGGTTTAAAGCAAAGTTATGCCATGCCATGTTTGCAACGTATTCTAATACAGTAATGTTGTGTACTGCATCCATTGCGTCTTTACCCCATGCAAATGGTCCGTGGTTAAATACTAAAACTCCAGGAATCGCATTTGGATCTTTATCTTTGAAAGTCTCAACGATTACTTTACCTGTTTCTAACTCATAAGCACCTTTAATTTCAGCTTCAGTCATTTCACGAGTGCAAGGGATTGTTCCGTAGAAGTAGTCCCCTTGTGTTGTACCAAATGCTGGAATTTCTTGGCCTTGTTGAGCCATCGTAGTAGCCCATAGAGAGTGAGTGTGCACTACTCCATTTACATCTTTAAAATTACGATAAATTTCTAAGTGAGTATCTAAGTCTGAAGAAGGTTTTAAGGCTCCTTCAACTTTGTTTCCGTCGATATCCACAATTACGATATCATCAGCAGTTAGTTTATCATAGTCAACGCCTGAAGGTTTGATTGCAATAACCCCTGCTTCACGGTCGTACTCTGAAACGTTACCCCATGTAAAAATAACTAATCCATGTTTTGGTAACTCTAAGTTTGCTTTAAATACACGTTCTTTTAATTGTTCGTATGCCATTGTAGAATCCCTTCTTATAGGCCTAAAGCTTCAGAAATTTTTTCAGTCATTTCTTTTTCAGATAATAAGTTTTGTAAACCTACAATTTTAGTGTTTGGTAAGTCTAAACCATCAAATACTTCTAATAAAGCTGATGAAATCACTACTAAATCATAGTTTTTAGCTGAAGATTTTGCTTCAGAAACTGCACAGTGGTGAACTTCCAAAGGAATATTCAATTTTCTGAACACGTTAGTTAATTTCATTTTGATAATTTGGCTTGATCCCATTCCGCTTCCGCATGCTGCTAATACTTTCATATTTTACATCTCCTTATATTGTTAGAGTATCGGATAGAACACTACCCGATACTCTAATTTTACTATACTCTTTTACTGATTTAAATTAGTTTTGCTTAGACTCTAAGTATGTTTCATAGTCTTCAGCAATAGTGAAGTAATGTTCTTTGTTTTTGCTGTATTGTAATTGAGGGATTACTAATAAGATTAATAATACGATACCTAAACCAATGTATTGGAAGTTTTGCATTAAGAATCCGAATCCAACCCAAATTGTATCCCAGTCAAAGTTACCATGCCATCCACCGTATGCAGCTAAACCAAATGCACCTGCGGCAATTGCTCCACCTAATACTTGGATTACACCTGATAAGAATGTCAAGATTGAAGCAGCACGTAAACCACCTTTATGGTTAGCATATACTGCGAATGTAGCGTTGTCGAAGAATACTGGTACGAATCCAGTGATGATCAATACTGGAGATTTGAATACGATTAATCCTAAGATTGCTACGATTTGTCCTAATACCCCGAATAAGAAACCAACTGTTACAGCGTTTGGAGAACCGAATCCGTAAACTGCAGCACAGTCAACCGCTGGCATAGAACCTGGTAATAATTTGTTAGAGATACCTTGGAACGCTTCTGATAACTCAGCAACGAATAAACGAACCCCTAATTGTAAGATTTGAACATAAACAGTGAATGTTAATGCTGTTTGTAAAATGTAGAAGAAGAAGTCGTCAGTTGCTTTTAATGTAGTCATTTTGAATTTAGAAGCAGCAACTGTTAATTCTTGTCCATTTACGCCTACTAAGTAGTCTTTACCTAATACTAATAAGATTGCACCGAAGAACACAATCATTAAGATTGATGTTGCAACGATTGATTCTTTAAAGATTGATAAGAAACCTGGTAATTCAAGATCTTCAATCTTCTTGTCGCTTTTACCTGAGAATTTAGGAGCTAATTTGTCAACTAACCAAACCCCAAACATTTGTTGGTGACCAATTGCAAATCCGCCGCCTTCTGTTAATTCTTGTGTAGCTTCTACTGTTAAGTTTGCAGCTACTGCCCAATAAACACCTAATACAATACCTAATAAGATCACAAATTGTAATTGGTTAACGTTATCACCTAAAGCTAAAGCCATTAACCAAGTTGCTGTAGCAGATTGTTGAACCATGATGTGACCAGTGATGAATACTGTACGAACTTTAGTTAATTTACGGAAGATAACTAAAACTAAGTTAGTTAAGAAAGCAACTAATAATACTTGTACTGTTAAACCTGTTGCATGACCAGCTGATTTTAATGCAGCTTCAGCAGCAGCTTGACCAAAGTATGGGTCAATAACGGCAGCTTGTAATCCGAAACGATCCCCTAATGCTGCTAAAACTGGACGGAAGTTTGAAACTAATCCACCAGCAGCAACGTTTAAGATCATGTAACCTACAACTGCTTTAATAAAACCTGCTAATGCATCGTACCATTTACGACCTAATAGTAAGTAACCAACTAAAACAATTAAACCAACGAAATATTGTGGTTTAGTAAAAATGTTAGCATAGAAGAATTGCCAAAAACTGAATAAAAATTCCATTATTATTCACCTATTCCTTTTAAAATTTTTTCTAAGTCCTCTTTTGAACGCGCTTCGATAAACGCATTAATAACTGATTCGTCATCTAATAATGTCACTAACTCTGATAAGTTATTTAAGTGTTTTTCATTATCAGTTGATGCTAAAACGAAGAATAAATGTGGTTGGTAGTCAGCACCTGGTCCAAAGTCCACTGCTTCTTCAATGTTCATAAATGCTACTGCAGTATCATTTACCCCTTTTCCTTCTTGAGCATGAGGGATACAGATTTCTGGAGCAATTACGATGTAAGGTCCAAATTCATGAACATTACTAATAATGTAACCTGGATATTCAGGTTCAATGATCTTTTGTTCTAATAAAGGTTGGCAAGCTTTTTTAATGGCTTCTTCCCATGTTAGAGAACCTTTTTGGAACGAAAAGCGACCATTTTCGATAATCTCTTTTAACATATGTTCCTCCTTGTGTTATTAAGAAATCGTATTCATTATTACACTTTGGTAAAGCCTAGAGTGGGTTAAGCTCTAGGCTCTCCAAATTTATTTAATGACAATATTATAAGAATGATGGGAATGGTACGTCATTCTCAACTGAGAATACATCGTCAAATCCACGGTAGAAGTTGAATTCTAATTTATCTTTGTCAGTTGGGTAAGTATATTTACCACCTACTTGCCAGATGAATGGTTTGAATTTGTATTCTAGGCGATCTTTCTTGAATTTCCAGATTTCTGTAATTTCTTTTGGATCTGCTTGGAAGTTAGCCCAAATGTCATAGTGAACTGGGATAACAACTTTAGCGTTTAATGATTCAGCCATACGTAACATATCAACTGAAGTCACTTTGTCAGTGATACCACGAGGGTTTTCACCGTAAGCACCTAAGCACACATCGATTTCATGTTCGTTACCATGTTTAGCAAACATGTTTGAGTAGTGAGAATCTCCTGCGTGATATAAGTTACCACCACTTGTTTTGAATAAGTAGTTAA
This sequence comes from uncultured Granulicatella sp., assembly GCA_934193545.1. Classification (GTDB taxonomy): domain Bacteria; phylum Bacillota; class Bacilli; order Lactobacillales; family Aerococcaceae; genus Granulicatella. Next base: position 29,399 of record CAKPVL010000004.1, read on the forward strand.
CAGCGATTTCGTCCATATCTTGAGGCATTTTACCTTTAAGAACTTCACCGTCTTTAGCAGTAACTAAAGCTGTACGGTCAAATGCTTCTAAAGCAACGATTTCGATGTCTTTGATTTTAACTGAGTCTCCTGGGTGTACTACGATAGTACGTTCAGCAGGAACTCCCCAACCTAACCAAGTGTTTACTACTTCTTGTGGTCCTACGAATTTAGCTTCTGGACAGTTGTTAGCAACTGCAGCAGCTGTGTTAATGTCTAAGTGGTCTGAGTGAATGTGTGTTACTACTAAAGCATCAACGTTTTTCACTTCGAATGGATCGATTACGAATGGTTGTGTACGTAAGTTTGGTTGTAAGTTCTGGCAACCACTCATACGTTGCATTTGGTGACCAGTTTTCATTTTTCCGTTGCCGTGGCTACGTTTACCAGTTCCACACCATAAGTCGCATAAGATGTTAGTATTTTTTTCTGATTTTAACCAGATACCAGTACATCCTAACCACCACATAGCGAATGTTCCTGGTTTAACTTCTTCGCGTTCGATTTCTTCGTTTAACCAAGTTCCCCATTCTGGGAAAGTTGATAAGATCCAAGATTCTTTTGTTACATCTTTGATATTTGCCATTGTTTTTCCTCCTTGGGATTAACCCCAGATACGTTTGATTTCTTCTTTGAATTCACGAGCAGATTGCGCTGGATTTTCAGTAGCGTAGATTCCACGTCCTGCGATGAATGTGTAAATTGGAATTCCTTCAAACACTTTTAATGTGTCTTTTGTTAATCCACCTGTTGCTGAAACTTTGAATCCCATGTCGATTAAACGACGGATTTTGTTTAAATCAGATTCAGTCCAAGTAGCTCCTGCAAATAGAGCGTCGCGGCTTTGGTGGAAGATTGCTTGATCGATACCAGCATCTCTCCATTGTTGTGCTTGTTCGAATGTCCAATCTCCATATAACTCAACTTGAAGAGATTTTACTTCTTTGTTAGCTGCTTCCATTGTTGGGATCGTTGCGCAGCAAATAACTGTCATCCAGTCAGCTCCTGCAAGTGCAACGTTTTTAGCAACAGTTGTACCAGCGTCAGCACATTTTGTATCAGCAATGATTACTTTATCAGGGAAAGCGCTGCGTAAGCATTTAATCGCTTTGTCTCCTTCGTTTAAAAGTAAAATTGTTCCTGCTTCAATAATGTCAACTTCGTTACCAACCGCAAGAGCATCTTTTAATGCATCTTCGATGCGGTTGTGGTCCAAAGCAACTTGTAAATTAGGAATTGCCATTATATCATTCTCCTTTTCTGTCTTGCCTTAAACAATCATAAAATCATAACGTCTTACGAAAATGATCATTTAATAAGTTACGGTACCAATTCATGCTATTAGTATAGTATATACAATTTTTGGTTACAACCGTTTACAAACAAGTAATCGAATAATCAGTTTTATGATTGTTTGCGTTTACTTTACGAACGTTTGGAAATTGGCAATATAGTTATTTATATAGGAAGAATTCGTATTTTTACGTTTTTAAAACGACTAAAATATGTGATTTGATCATTTTAATTCCTAAAATAAAAATACCCTCTCATTAACTGAGAAGGTATCGTATTGCTATTTTTCAATGATGACTTCTTCAGAAGCATCATCTTCCATTAACCGAACATGGATGACTTCATCTAAAGAAGTTGGCACATTCTTACCAATAAAATCAGGACGGATTGGTAACTCTCGGTGTCCTCTATCAATTAGAATCGCTAAACTAATTCTTTTTGGTCTATCCACATCCATAATTGCATCTAAAGCAGCTCTTACAGTCCTTCCCGTAAATAATACATCATCTACGAGAACGACTTGTTTCCCTTTAATGTTGAATGGAATATGTGTTCCATTTAAAACTGGGGCGTCAGTCTCTTCACTATCATGTCTGTCGTCACGATATAATGTGATATCTACTACCCCAACTGGAACTTTTTTCTTTTCAAGAGTCGAAATCTTTTCAGCGATCCGTTTTGCTAAAGTAATTCCTCTAGTTTTAATTCCAATAATGACTAAGTTCGAGACATCTTTTTGTTGCTCGATAATTTCATATGAAATTCTGGTTAAAGCTCTGCTGATGGCACCTTCGTCCATAATTCTAACTTCTTTCATTGTCGTCTCCTCTATTCTGAAAAACGTCCTTTATGCAATTGGATAAATTCTTCAAACTCTTTTGTCGGTTCCACGCGGAAATTTAGCGCTTCTCCAGTCACTGGATGTGTAAAGCTTAGTGTTCTTGCATGTAAAAATTGCCCAAATTCTGTTGCGTGTTTTCCTTTTGGATGATACAAAGGATCATTGACAATCGGATGTTTAATAAATTCCATATGCGCTCTGATTTGATGAGTGCGACCTGTTTCTAAACGACAAGATACTAGCGAATAATCAGAAAAAGCATCTAACACTTCAAAATGGGTAACGGCATTCTTTCCGCCCTTTTCTACTACTCGTTTTAAACGATTCGTTTGATGGCGTGATAACGGAGCGTCAATCACACCTGTTTCGTGAGCAAAATGACCATCTACAATGGCGATGTACTCACGATTCATTTTATTCTCACTAATCTGCTGTGCTAACTTTTGATGAACGTCATTATTTTTCGCAATCACTAATAAACCACTTGTATCCTTATCAATGCGGTGAACAAGGCCTGGACGGTAAATTTCTTCACTTGTGCTATCTGATAAACTATTTGAATGATATAACAACGCGTTTACGAGAGTTCCGCTATAGTGTCCTTTTGACGGATGAACAACCATTCCACTTGGTTTATTCACGACAATTAATGAATCATCTTCAAATACGATATCTAGCGGAATATCTTCAGGCTGAATAGTAATAGCTTCTTCCTCTTTTTGTAGTATTGTCACTACGTCTCCATTTTGTGCTTTATAATTGGATTTCACCACTTCACCATTAACAGATACAAGCCCTGCTTTTAACCAACTCTGAATCGTACTTCTGCTAAGTCCTAATTGAGCCGTTAAGACTTTATCTAATCGTTCAGTTTTTTCTAAATCAAGTGTTAATTCTTTAAATACCGATGTCATAACGCTCTCCTATTTTGATTGTTCTTTAAAAATTACATAATAGAATAAGATAATTACCCCGAAAGTTAAACAAATATCAGCAACGTTAAAAATTGGGAAGTCGATAAATTCAAATTTAAACATATCCACTACATAACCCAAACGAATGCGATCGATAAAGTTTCCTACAGCACCTGCAAGAATAAAAGCATATGCTGTTAACAACAATTTAGATTTCCCTTTTTCTTTAAACATTAAGTATAAAAGTGTCCCCACAGCTACAGCGGTGATTGCATAGAAGAAAAACATCTTCCCTTCAAACATCCCCCATGCTGCCCCAGTGTTTCGAACGTATAAAATACTGACTAATCCATTAATGAATTCCATCCCATCATGTAAGTTATAATTATTTACAATCCATAATTTCACTAATTGATCTGCAATAATTAATACAGCACTTAAAATTAAATATAAAAACATGTCACTTCTCCATTTCTTTTCAATAATAGTATTGTACAAAGAAGTCAACTTATAGTCAACGAACTGAAAATCTGGTTAAAATGAAATACTTTTTTCCACTCAAGGGGTAAAAACAGGTGAAATTTAACTGAAAATGGGGAGAAAGTCCTAAAAATCAACCAAAAGATTGAAAAATCATCAAAATACACGTATAATATCAACAAGAAAACGCATTACTGTAAAAGGAGTGTAATATGAAAAAAATCGCAGCCAAGGTATTCTTGATTAGCGCTGGGTTCTTATTTTTAGGAGCTTGCGGTAATACAAAGAAAAGTGCCGAATCTACTGTTCAAGAAGTACAAGATACCTTACCTGTTGTCGTTCAACAATTAAATGACATTCAAGCGTTAGAAAATTCGTTACAATCAGATTGGGAAGCGGATATCCAAGAAGATTACACGATGACTACTTACGCTAAGAAAACGGGTAAAGTATTCACCAATATTCAAGAACGTCAGCAATTGTTGAAGTCTATGCAAAAATCGCTCAAAGTTTTATCAGATGATGCGACTAGACTAAGTAACTTGAAGGATAAGAACCTCCCTTCAGCAGAAATTCAAATTGTAGTATCAAATCTACAATCGATTGTTAATCATTTAAAGAACTACTCTGAAATGTCTCAAAAACAATTAGAAAAAGAAGCTGAGTTCTTCGTTAGCATTTCTGGAGGAAAACAAACAAACGATGAATTGAGATCACTCATCATTGAAGTGAACAACTCTGCTAACGAGCGTCAACAAATTATCGAAGAGATTAATTCTCCTATCAGTGAGTTAGATCGTCCAATTCGAATTCTAAAAGCTCGTTTGGCGAACAACGGAAAGGGTGAGTAATCATTATGAAGAAAAAGACTTTATTAACAAGCGCGCTCGCTGTAGCTTCCGTTAGTTCTCTACTCGCTTTCTATCCAACTGCAAACGCACAAGATGCTGCTGATAGTAAGTTGAATTTAAGAACCAATAGTTTACTACGGATGCCTTCAAATATTCCACAGGAGCATATTTATGATTCAGGAATTTCGATCCCATATCCTGCAGACGGGGTTAAAGGAGTTTACCTGCAAGCCTTCCGTGCAAAAGGACAAGACTTAGAAAACATGATTCAATTCGTGAAGTCTACTCCAATTAACTCATTAGTTATCGATGTACGTGATGGTTATGGACAAATTACCATGCCTCTTGATACAGATAATCCATTAGTTAAAAAACATACCGTTAATGAAGTGCCTGACACAACTGCTCTTCTGAAACGACTCGAGCAAGAACAAATCTATCCAATTGCGCGTATTGTATGTTTTGGGGACCGTTACGTTCCAAAGGAAAACCCTGAGCGTTCATTCAGAAACGCATTAGGCCAACTGTGGTATACGGATGACGGTGAAACATTCTTAAATCCATTCCTAAAAGAAAACTGGGAATATATTGCTGAAATCGCAATTGGTGCTGCTAAAGCCGGATTTAAAGATATTCAGTTAGACTATGTTCGTTTCCCTCTCGGATTCGAGACAGTATCAGATGACTTAGAATTTGATAAAGGTGATTATGCTCATATTAAAAACGATGATGAAGCTCGTATCGCTGCTATCACAGACTTTGTAGCGTTCATTCGTGAAAAATTACAACCATATGGTGTTCATCTATCAGCGGATATTTTAGCTCATGCGATTACTGAATCAAAAATCGGTGGTATCGGACAAAAATTTGTCAATATTGCGGATAAAGTGGATGTGATTTCTCCGATGATTTTCCCAAGTCACTGGGTTAATTACGCGCTTGATGTAAAAGATCCTGATAAAGATCCTTACGAAATCGTGAAACGTTATATGGTGATTGAAAAAGGATATGTAAAGACATTAAACCCTTCTCCTATCTCAAGACCTTGGATTCAAGCCTTCACGGCCGACTTCCTTGGCGAAGGAAACTATCAGCTCTATACTGCTGACGTCATTAGTCAAGAGATTCAAGCTCTAAAAGAAGCCGGTGTTACCGAGTATCTACTCTGGAATGCAGCTTCTCAATATTCAACTGAAATTAAATTCTAATCAAAAAGGACTTCCAAACGATTTTGGAAGTCCTTTTCTATGTCTTTTTATTGTTGAGTTAATGAACTATAGTCGAAGTTTGCTAATACTGCTTTCACTTCTTGGTCAGTATCTCCTAAAAGCGCAGAACCATTACTTGTACGATCTACAAGCGTTAAGTCCATTGGTCTAACAACTTTAGTTTCGCCGTTTCCAGCAACAATCGTGTATTCGCTAGTTGAAGTGATTTCTCCATCTAAGAATACAACACGATGTGGTTTTGTTTTCAATTCACGTAAAACCATAAGTCCACGTTTTGCACGTGTGAGCATTGAGATTTCTAATACATTGAATCGTTTCACAGCCCCTCGTTGTGTTGTAAGGAATGCAGAAACAACTTTATGTTCTAATGAATAAACCATCGCTCCAGCAACAAAATCTTCTTTACGAAGGTTGATTGCTTTTACACCGCTGGCAACAGTACCGACGACTGGAATTTCGCTTAATTCATAGCGTAAACCAAATCCGCAGTGCGTTACGATAAATACTTCTAGACCTTCTGGATTTGTCACAACTACTTTCACTACTTCGTCAGTCGTTGTCTTGAGTTTCATCGCATTACTTGTACGAGTCTTGTATCCTCGGTACGTTGTAAACTCGTTGAATAATGTTTGTTTCACTAAGCCCTCTTTTGTAAAGAAGACAACCGTCCAATCTTTATAAGAATCATCACTATCTTTAGCTTTAATGAATCCAGTAAGAATGACTTCGTTGCTACCTAAAGAAATTGACTGGCTTAAGTGGTTTCCAACATCTTTCCATTTCGCTTCTGGAATTTCATGTACTGGTAAGTGTAAGTAATTCCCTTTAGAAGTAAATAGAATTAAGTTATCTAATGTAGAAGCTTTTTGGCAAAGAACCACTTCATCTCCTTCACGCATTCCATTTTCTTCTGGAGCGCTTGAAGCAAACGAACGTGGGCTAACACGTTTGTAGTAGCCTTGTTTAGTAGCAACAACATACACTTCTTCTTCAGTGACTAATACTTCAGTTTCAATCTTAATCTCTTCAATTTCCGCTTGAATTTGTGTTAAACGAGGAGTTGCATATTTCTTCTTCAAATCACGTAGTTCACTCTTCATCACTTGAAGAAGTGTTTTTTCAGATTTTAAGATACTTAAGAATGTCGCGATTTGCTCATTTAAATCAAGTTTCTCATTTTGAAGGATTGTAATATCCGTATTCGTTAAACGATATAATTGTAAGCTTACAATCGCTTCTGCTTGAATCATTGTGAAGTCGTATGTCTCCACTAAACGTTCTTTAGCATGTTTCTTATCTTTACTGTTACGAATTAACGCAATCACTTCATCTAAAATCGATAAAGCCTTCATCAAACCGTCTACGATATGCAGACGATCTTGAGCTTTCTTCAAATCATACTGTGTACGTCTTGTAATCACTTCTTTTTGGAAGTTGATATACGAGGTTAGAATTGTTTTTAAGCCTACTTGTACTGGACGGCGTTCATCAATAGCCACCATATTGAAGTTATAATTGACTTGTAAGTCTGTATTCTTCAATAAGTAGTTTAGAATCCCTTCCGCGTTGGCTTCTTTCTTCAATTCAACAACGATTTGAAGCCCTGTACGGTCAGATTCGTCCCTTACTTCAGCAATACCGTCAATCTTCTTATTCAAGCGAATTTCATCAATCTTCTTCACTAATAAAGCTTTGTTTACTTCATAAGGAATTTCAGAAATGATGATTTGTGATTTTCCACCCTTAATTGATTCAATCTTCGTTTTCGAACGAATAACCACTTTACCGCGTCCAGTTTCATACGCTTGTTCCAATTCCTCAATCCCTTGGATAATTCCTCCTGTCGGGAAATCAGGACCTTTCACAAATTGCATTAATTCTTTCACAGTTGCTTTAGGATGGTCAATTGCATGAATGGTTGCGTCAATCACTTCTCCTAAGTTATGTGTTGGAATTTCTGTAGCATAACCAGCCGAAATCCCAGTTGCACCATTTACAAGAAGGTTTGGATAACGAGCAGGAAGTACAGTTGGTTCTTCTTCTGTATCATCAAAGTTTAAAACAAATTCAACGGTTTGCTTATCTAGGTCTCTCAGTAATTCTTCTGAAATTTTAGAAAGACGAGCTTCCGTATAACGCATCGCAGCAGCTGGGTCTCCGTCCATACTACCGTTATTCCCGTGCATTTCAATTAGCACATCACGAAGCTTCCAATCTTGACTCATACGAACCATTGCTTCATAAACAGAAGAATCTCCGTGTGGGTGGAAATTACCGATTACGTTACCGACAGTCTTAGCTGATTTACGGAATTGTTTATCGCTAGTATTTCCATCGATAGACATCGCATATAAAATACGACGTTGTACTGGTTTCAAACCATCACGGATATCAGGAAGAGCACGGTCTTGGATAATGTATTTTGAATAACGTCCAAATCGGTCGCCCATTACATCTTCCAGATTCAATTCTTGAATATCTTGAATTTGACTCATACTATTCCTCCTCTCCTAGTAACGACAATTGTTCTACATGATCAATTGTTGCTTCTTTTTTCTTAACTGATGGTTTCTTTTCCTCTTTTTTCGGACTAGCCGTTGTGCTAATGGCATTTACGTCTGATTCTAAAATACTCTTATCTTCTTCTAGACCAAACTCAACGTGGCGTTCAATCCATTTACGACGAGGTTCAACTTTATTCCCCATCAATGTGCTTACACGACGTTCTGCTTGAGCTTTATCATCGATGACAACACGAATTAACGTTCTTGTATCTGGGTTCATGGTCGTATCCCATAATTGGTCAGCGTTCATTTCCCCAAGACCTTTATAACGTTGTAATAAGTAGCCTTTCCCGACTAATTTAGTCTTTTCTTCAAGTTCTTTTTCTGTCCACGCATACTCAACGACTTGTTTTTTACCAGTTCCTTTAGAAATCTTATATAAAGGTGGTAATGCAAGATATACTTTTCCTGCTTCAATTAATGGTTTCATATAGCGATAGAAGAATGTTAACAGCAAGACTTGAATGTGGGCACCATCGGTATCCGCATCGGTCATAATAACAATCTTGTCATAGTTACAATCTTCAATCTTGAAGTCACTACCAACACCAGCACCAATTGTATAAATAATCGTATTGATTTCTTCGTTCTTCAAAATGTCTGAAATCGATGCTTTTTCTGTATTGATTACTTTACCACGTAATGGAAGAATCGCTTGGAACTTACGGTCACGACCTTGTTTTGCAGAACCACCGGCAGAGTCCCCCTCTACTAAGTAAAGTTCATTCTTCTTAGGGTTCTTGCTTTGCGCAGGCGTTAATTTTCCAGAAAGAAGTGTTTCCTTCTTCTTGCCCTTCTTACCATTACGGCTTTCTTCACGGGCCTTACGACTCGCCTCACGCGCTTCACGAGCTTTAATCGCTTTACGAATTAATTCTTGTGCAATTTCTCCGTTCTCTGTTAAGAAGAAGCCTAATTGCTCAGAAATCGTATTATCCACAATCCCACGTGCAGCAGGTGTTCCTAATTTATCTTTTGTTTGGCCTTCAAATTGAAGGATTTCTTCAGGAATACGAAGCGAAATAATCGCAGTTAACCCTTCACGAACATCGCTACCTTCAAGGTTTTTATCTTTATCTTTTAATAGTCCCACTTTACGTGCATATTCGTTAAATGCTTTCGTTAAGGCACTCTTCATTCCCACTTCATGAGTACCACCGTCTTTTGTACGAACGTTGTTAACGAAAGATAAAATCGTTTCTGAATAGCCATCGTTATATTGGAACGCGAATTCAGTTTCAACACCATCAACTGTGCTATCGAAATCCACAACAGGTGATAATGTATCTTTTTCTTCATTTAAGTATTGGATGAAATCGCGAATCCCTTCTTCATAATGGAAGGTTTCTGATTCGCCAGTACGTTCATCAGTCAATACAATTGTAAGACCTTTTAATAAGAATGCAGATTCTCTTAAACGTTCTGCTAATGTTTCATACGACCAATTTGTTGTAGAAAAAGTTTTATCACTTGGTAAGAAAGTTACTGAAGTTCCAGAACCACGTCGGCTTGTTTTCTCTTTCTTAACCGTTCCAACAGGTTCACCACCGTTTTTGAACGATTGTTTGTATAAAGTGCCGTCTCGTAACACTTCTACTGTTAACCAATCTGATAACGCGTTAACAACAGAAGCACCAACACCGTGAAGACCACCTGATGTCTTATATCCACCTTGACCGAATTTACCACCGGCATGCAGTACCGTAAAAATAACTTGAATCGTTGGAATTCCAGAAGCGTGTTTCCCAGTAGGCATTCCACGACCATTATCTTTTACAGTAAGCGATTGGTCCTTATGAATTGTAACTTCAATTTTTGTTGCATAACCTGATAAAGCTTCATCGACTGCATTATCCACAATCTCATAAGCTAAATGATGAAGTCCACGGTGATCCGTTGATCCAATATACATCCCTGGACGTTTACGAACAGCTTCAAGGCCTTCTAAAACCTGAATCGCATCATCATTATATTGATTCGTTACTTTGCTCATTTAATACGCTCCTTTTTTTGTCATCTTATCTATAATACTTGTTTTTCGCGATTTTCGCAAGATTTCTCCTTAGAAATGGCGCTAAATTAACCTTTCTCATCCGTTGTATAGACACCAACTTTTATGTTAAACTGTCACTAGACTGTTTTAAGGAGAAATAGACTTATGTCATTTACTTTTATAATAGGCGCTCTTGTAGCGTACCTACTCGGGTCTATTCCATCTGGATTATGGATTGGACAAACATTCTTTCAAAAAGATATCCGCGAATTTGGTAGCGGGAATTTAGGATCTACAAATGCGTTCCGAGTTCTTGGTCCAAAAGCAGGTTCTGTTGTGTTATTTTGTGATGTGTTCAAAGGATCTCTAGCAACAATTCTTGCAATGACTATCTTCAAACAACCAAGTATTTCACCGCTTTGGATTGCATCTTTTGCTGTGATTGGTCACACTTTCCCACTCTTTGCTTCGTTCAAAGGTGGTAAAGCCGTAGCAACTTTTGCTGGAATGATTTTAGCCTACCAACCACTCTTATTATTATATGGATTGATCATTTTCCTAGTGTTGCTTGCTATCACTCGTATGGTTAGTTTGACTGCTATGGTGACCATCTCTATAGGTGTTCTCTTATCACTACTCTTTAACGATTGGGTGCTAACAGCATTCGCACTAGCAATTGATATCTTCATCATTTATCGTCATAGAGCTAACATTCAACGAATTTTAAATGGTACTGAAAACAAAGTCCCAATGCCTTGGGATAAGAAAAATAAAGACACTAAGTAAATCTTAGTGTCTTTTCTTTTTATTCAAATACAAATGTCGCACATGATTGGTACGGTGTATCTTTCGTGATTCGGAGAATATTTTTCTTTTCTTTCAGATTTAAGGTAGTCTCACTTGCTAAGTCTGGATAACCATCCCATGGTTCAAAACAAATAAACGGTGAATCATCTGGCATTGTCCAAACTCCAACCGCTTCGATTCCATTCAAATAAACCGTCACACTTCTTTGTCCTTTAGGAGAATACAATTTCCCTTTAAAGTTAGAATCTTTTGATTTAAATAACAATACATCATTTGTAAATAAATCATGATGCAACGCAAACTCTCCCTCGGTAAAAGGAACTCCCTCTAAAGAGGCTAGATAAGGAATTTCTAGCTCCAATTTCGAAACAGGAGCTTCACTCTCTAATTGAATATGATAATCTTCAAAAGTAAGACCTTCCTCAAGAGGTACTGCGAATGCAGGATGACCGCCAATGGCAAAATACAACTCTGGACTAGTAGTTAATACGCTATAAGTCATCTTTAATGCATTATTCTCTAAAGAATATTGAAGTCTTAATTCAAATTCAAATGGATACTCCTCTTCAATCATTTTGTCTGTTAACAAGAAAGTCGCAAAATCTTCTCCTTGTTCTTCTAATTGAAAAGCATAATCTCTAGCAAATCCATGCTTTCTAGCAGGATATGTCTTTCCTTCATACACAAACGAATTTTCTCTAATCGCTCCAATATTTGGGAAAAGAATCGGAGATTGCTTATTCCAATGAATTCCATCCGGTTGATACATATATTCCGTATCTGTTTCTTTTGAAATAACGGAAGTGAGTTCAGCTCCAAACAGCTTGATTCCTACTTTTAATAATTCATTTTCAATAAAGATTTTTTCCATAATCATCGCCTCGATTTACGCGTGTTTTAATTCTGACAATAGTGAAGACTTAATATTTTCATTCTTAATTTTAATATATGTCCCTTTTGTACCTAAACTTCTGCTTTCGATAATACCAGCTGATTCAAGCTTACGGATGGCATTCACAATTACTGTACGAGTGATGTGGTATTCTTGAGCGATTTTAAGCGCTGTGAAACGTAAGTCCATTCCATCAAACAGACCTACAATCACTTTAATAGCCTCTAATTCACTATAAGATAATGAGTTGAGAGCAAGGTGCACATTTTGTTGTTCACGTTTTTCTTGTTCAATCTTACGTGTGTACCAATGAAGCATTTCAGTCCCGATTACTGTTGCAGCATGTTCAGCCAAGATTAAATCATCTGTAGAGAAAGGTTGCCCCTCTTTCCCCATCACAACAAATCCCAGTTGCTTACCAGAAGCGTAGATTGGAATTACCGTTGTCATTGCTTCTTGGAAGTTATCGTGTAATTCAACCGGGAAAATCGTTAAATCATCGGTCACCGGAATATTTTCCTTTGTGAATTTTAAGGTCGTCAATTCTTTCATATAGAAGTCTGGAAATTGACGATTATCCTTATATTCTTTCATACGATCGTTATTCACTTGGAACTCATCATGAATCCCAAGCATTCTCCCATCGATTGAAGCAATATATAAATCGACTTTTAATAAAGATCCTAAGATTTCAGTCAACTTATTAAATGGTAAGTCAGCAGTTTCTGAGTCTCTCCACACGTTGTCGTATTGCACAATCTCGTTTATTTTTCGTAAATCAGCTAATATTGTACGCACAAGTGTATTCTCCTTTTTTTATAAAATGTATTTCGTTAAATCTTGATCCTCACGAATCGCATTTAGTTTACTTTCAACATATTGTTCTGTAATTTGAATGCTTCCCATTTGCATAGATGGCGCTTCAAATAACAATTCTTCGAGAACCGTTTCTAAAATCGTATGAAGACGACGAGCACCGATATTTTCCATTGTACTGTTCACTTCAAAAGCAATTTCAGCCAGTTTAGAGACGGCTTCTTTTGTAAAGATGACTTCTACATTTTCAGTTGCTAGCAATGCTTTGTATTGTTTTAATAAAGCATTCTTAGGTTCCGTTAGGATACGTTCGAAGTCTTCTTTAGATAAATCTTGTAATTCAACACGAATTGGGAAACGACCTTGTAATTCCGGCATTAAATCACTTGGTTTAGCCACATGGAAGGCACCAGATGCGATAAATAAGATATGGTCTGTATTAATCACACCGTACTTCGTATTCACTTGGCTTCCTTCAACAATTGGTAAGATGTCACGTTGAACCCCTTCGCGAGAAACCTCACCACCGTTATGGCCTTTAGCTGCAATCTTATCAATCTCATCGATAAAGATGATCCCAGAAGTTTCAGCTAGTTTTAATGCTTCTGCATGCATATCTTCTTGATTGATTAAGTTGTTAGCTTCTTCCTCCGTTAATAATTCTAACGCCTCTTTCACCGTAACAGTACGGCTAATTTTCTTTTTAGGAGTCATTTGGTCAAGAACAGATTGAATTTGCATCATCTGTTCCATTTGGTTTCCAGAGCCAGCCATACGCATTGGTTTCTCTGTTAACTCAATCGTCACTTCTTTAGAATCAAGTAGGCCGTTTCTTAATTGTTGCTCAATATCACGTCGTTTTTGAGCAATCTCTTCAGTGACTTCTTCTTTCATCTCAGGTTCAATACCAGGATTTTGAATTCCCATTTGTTGGAACATACTAAAGAGAGAATCTTGTTGCGGATTTGATACCTTCTTCATGATTCCAGGTTTTAAAATCTTCGCTAATTTCTTAACGGCTTTATCAAACGCTTGAGGTTTGACTTCTTCTTGTTTTAATTTTGTAACGATTTGAATCGCGTTTTCGACTAAGTCACGAACCATCGATTCAACGTCACGTCCTACATATCCGACTTCCGTAAATTTAGTGGCTTCCACTTTTGCGAATGGTGCATCGACTAATTTAGCAAGACGACGAGCTAATTCAGTTTTACCTACCCCAGTAGGTCCAATCATTAATAAATTTTTTGGAGTGACTTCTTTTTTCATTTCTTCGTCTAATAATAAACGACGGTAACGATTTCGAAGAGCCACCGCTAAAGCGCGTTTAGCATCGTGTTGACCAACGATAAATTGATTTAATTCGGACACCACTTCTCTTGGTGTTTTACTAATATTTGCTTGCATACAACCACTTCCTTACGCTAACGTTTCAGTAATGATATTATCGTTTGTAAAAATATCAATTTCTGAAGCGATTTTTAAACTCTCACGAGCGATATCTTCTGCTGTTAAATTCGAATCTCCAAATCTTAGGAGACCTCTAGCAGCTGCTAAAGCGAAGTTTCCACCAGAGCCGATCGTTAGGATTCCATCGTCTGGTTCAATGACTTCACCTGTCCCTGAAACAAGGAGCACTTGATCTTTATTCATTACGATTAACATCGCTTCTAATTTTTGTAAACCACGGTCACTTCTCCATTGTTTTGCCATTTCAATAGCAGCACGTTGTAAGTTCCCTTTAAATTGTTTGAGTTTATCTTCAAACATTTCTTCTAAAGTGATTGCATCTGCAACGCCACCCGCAAATCCAACAAGTACTTGATTGTCGAAAATACGACGGATTTTACGAGCGGTTCCTTTCATAATAACTTTTTCACCCATTGTTACTTGGCCGTCACCAGCCATCGCAACTTGGTTATCTTTTTTTACTGCACAAATTGTAGTCATGATTTTCCTCCATTGTTCTTATTAAAGGCACTTGCATCAAATTCACTCTTCCCAGCTTTAGACCTTGGAAAATATAATTGGTAATTTTGTTGAAGAGCTTCTTTTGTCACATGTGTATAAATTTGAGTCGAACTAAGACTCACGTGTCCTAAAAGTTCTTGTACTGTTCTCATATCCGCACCGTTATTTAACAAATGAGTCGCAAACGTGTGTCTAAGCATATGCGGATGTATTTTAAGGGTCAGTCCACTTTCTTGAATCAGTTTTTCTAAAATATAACGAACCCCATTAGTCGTCAGTGGATCGCCTAAATGATTCACGAAAACGTTGGAATGGTCCTTACGTTCTTTCGCCATCAAGTCTTTGCGTCCTTCTTCAAGATACGTTTCTAAGGCCGTCCTTGCAAAGTCACCAATCGGAACATAGCGTTCTTTAGAACCTTTACCGATGACGAGAATAATGCTATTTTCAAGGTCTAATTGCTCAAGAGTTAAATTCGTTAACTCACTGACACGCATACCTGTAGCATATAATACTTCTACTAGAGCTTTATTACGTTGGTCTAAAGACTGATTTCCATCGATTGAATCAATAAATTTTTCGATTTCATCCTCATAAAAGAATTCAGGCAGACGCATTTTACCCTTCTTGTAACTGATAGACGCAAAAGGATTTGTTTCTACGATGCTTCTTTCGACAAGAAAATGATAAAACGAACGTAAACTCGAAAGAAAACGAGAAATACTCGAACGGTTATAGTTTTCGCGGTGCAATACACCAAGATAAATTCGAACATCAACGACTGTGACATCATTCCAAGAATGAATTGGAACTTCTGTCAAATAGTCATAAAAATGTTGAATATCACGGTCATACGCATGAATCGTCTCTGGCGAATAACGTCGTTCAACTTTTAAATACGTTAAAAAATCTTGCATTTCGTTCTTCATCATCTTCCTCCT
This sequence comes from uncultured Granulicatella sp., assembly GCA_934193545.1. Classification (GTDB taxonomy): domain Bacteria; phylum Bacillota; class Bacilli; order Lactobacillales; family Aerococcaceae; genus Granulicatella. Next base: position 45,030 of record CAKPVL010000004.1, read on the forward strand.
ATCGTTAACTTTATCACAGAAAGCACTTTCTTACAACCGAATTGTCAAAATTATTACGACAATTAAACCAAATTTAATAAACAGGATGTGAGAAAAGGCGTTCATAGGCGATGACGGTTCGCAGGTTAGCCGCAAAGGACTGTTTACAGTCGTGCGGACTAACCTCGAAAGGCTTGAGCCTATGCCTTTTCGAACTCAACTACAACAGGATGGCAGAAAGACAGAAGTAAAGAATATTTTTGCGGTGCAAGAATATTCTGCTTCGTCGTCTTTCGCCCGCAAAGTTTATTAGACGTTCTTGAATCATGAGTGATGAAAAGAACGTCAATAAACCACTGCGTATAAATAAATCAAAGCTGCATATAAATCAAAGCGCAGTTATTTCAGAGGGAAAAATTAAAGAGCACCTAGATTTCTCTAAGTGCTCTTTATCTTTATTTTTGAACAGCTTCTTTGTAATCGCAATTGCTACATGCAATTTGTTTTCCGCCGCGACCTTTTTTCTCTACTAAGTAGTGGTCACATTTTGGACAATTACGTCCAATAGGTTTATCCCATGATACAAATTCGCATTCTGGGTAGCGATCACAACCATAGAAGATACGGTTTTTCTTCGACTTACGTTCGATAACTTTCCCTTTACCACAAGTTGGGCAAGTAATACCGATATCTTTCACGATAGCTTGCGTATGGTGACATTCTGGGAAATTACTACAAGCGTAGAATTTACCAAAACGACCTAATTTAATGACCATTGGATGTCCACATTTTTCACAGTTAAATCCAGCTGGTTCATCTTTAATTTGAACTTTCTCGATTTCAACTTCTGCTTTATCCACTTCAACCTTGAATGGTTGGTAGAACTTATCGATGACTTGTACCCACTCTTCTTTTCCTTCTTCAACAAGGTCGAGATTATCTTCCATTGAAGCAGTGAAATGAGTATCGACAATATTTGGGAAATATTGTTCAATGATTTGATGTACTACATAACCAAGTTCTGTTGGTTCAAAACGCTTAGAAACTAGTTTAACGTAGTAACGTTTTTGGATTGTTTCAATTGTTGGTGCGTATGTTGATGGACGACCAACACCGATTTCTTCTAGTGTTTTAATTAAAGTCGCTTCAGAATAACGTGCAGGTGGTTGCGTGAAATGTTGTTCAGGATTTAGTTTAGCTAATTGAACTTCATCCCCAACTTGCATTTCAGGAAGCACATTTCCTTTTTTCGCATCTGCATTATCTTGATAAACTTTTTGGTATCCAGCAAACTTGATAGTTGAGCCGTTTGCTTTAAACACATGGTTATTTTGTTCTAAATCAACTTGTACAGTGTCATAAACTGCAGCCGTCATTTGGCTAGCAACGAATCGTGACCAAATTAATGTGTACAATTTCAATTGATCTTTTGTTAAATAACTTGCGATTGAATCTGGTGTACGTAAAACAGATGACGGACGGATTGCTTCGTGCGCGTCCTGAGCTCCCTCAGCGTTCTTTACAGCGCGTTTAGTAGCAAGACAGTATTCTTTACCAAACTCTTTCTCAATGAACTCAGATGCCTCATTTTGAGCAGATGCTGAGATACGAGTAGAGTCTGTACGCATATACGTAATTAAACCGACAGAACCACTACGTCCAAGTGATACCCCTTCATAAAGTTGTTGGGCAACCATCATCGTTTTACGAGTTCTGAAGTTTAAGCGATTTGACGCATCTTGTTGCAAACTACTTGTTGTAAATGGTGCTGCAGGATTGCGACGACGTTCTTTCTTCGTCACTTTAGTAACCTTGAATGGTTTCTTCTCAGAAAGTTCTGCCATTACTGATTTTACAGTCGCTTCTTTTTCTAAAGCGGCTTTCTCAGCTGTAGTTCCATAGTAATTGGCCGTGAAAGCTTTCTTTTCTTTCTTGAATTGACCTTCAAGTGTCCAGTATTCTTCTGGAACGAATGCTTTAATTTCGTTTTCGCGATCAATAATTAATTTCACAGCGATACTTTGAACACGCCCTGCACTGAGTCCTTTTTTCACTTTCTTCCATAAAATAGGAGATAAAGTATAACCCACAAGGCGGTCTAAAATACGACGTGCTTGTTGCGCGTCCACTAAGTCCATATCAATCTTTCTAGGATTCTTGAACGCTTCTTTAATTGCATCTTTTGTAATCTCATTAAATTCCACACGAATAGGTGCGTTTAAATCAAGTCCTAATAAATGAGCTAAATGCCAAGAAATAGCTTCCCCTTCTCTATCCGGGTCACTCGCGAGATAGACAGCATCTGCTTTAGCTGCTTCTTTTTTAAGTGATTTGATTAAATCACCTTTCCCACGAATTGAAATATAATGAGGTTCATAATTATGTTCAATATCTACGCCCATTTTGCTTTTAGGCAAATCACGTAAGTGCCCTTTACTAGCAACTACTTTAAAGTTTTTCCCTAAATAGCGTTCAATGGTTTTAGCTTTTGTAGGAGACTCTACAATCACTAGATTTTGCTTCACCATTAAATGGCTCCTTCCCTAATCCACTCTATCTAACAGTTCTCTCAAGCTAAAAAAGCCCGAGAATAGTGAGATTGCTTAAATTATCTTTTGTCATCATATCTAAACACATTCTTTTTGTCAAGGCAACGAAACAATCTCTTAAACTGTTAGATTTATTTTTTAAGGAAAATATTTAAGATTTTTAGAGATCGTTTCACCGCTAGATACAAGACATGCGCCCGCTTCGATTAGGCTATTAGTCCCTTTGGAATGGCTAGAAAAAATGCTTCCTGGAACGGCAAAAACTTCTCTATTTTCACTTAAAGCTAAGTTTGCGGTTATAAGACTTCCACTTTTTTCTTTTGCTTCTATCACGCAGACTCCATGACTAAGTCCAGCGATGATGCGATTACGGTATGGAAAATGGAATTTTAAAGGTCGACTCATTAGTGGATATTCAGAGAGAAGTAATCCTTTATTTGCAATCATACTGTATAGATTTGCGTTTTCTGGAGGATAAATCACATCTAATCCACTTCCAATAACTGCAATTGTATTCCCGTTAGTCTTGAGGGCCTCTTCATGAGCTAAAGTATCCACACCTCGAGCTAATCCACTGACAACTACAATACCATCGTTAACGATGGGTGGGATTAACTCATGAATACATTCTTTAGCATATTTAGAATGATCTCTTGATCCCACAATAGCAACTGCCCTCTGATTAATGAGTGACAAGTTTCCTCTATAAAACAATACAATGGGAGGTAAGTATATCTCTTTCAACCTTTGTGGATACGCGCCGTCCAAAATCGTTAAGATTTTAACCTTTTTCTCCTGTAATCTTTTTATTTCTGAATCCCAATCCATTGATTCTATCCATTTATTTGTCTCTTCAGGTAATGAATACTTCAAATCACCAAGAACGAAGGTATCGTTTAAAGACATATCTTCATCCAATCGAGCAAATAATTCATAAAATTGCTTACTAGTTAATGTATCGCTCATCGCAACAGCAATCAGTAATCTTCGTTTTGTCCAAATCATAAAAAAACTCCTTCTCGAAATAGTCTTTCAATACTATTTACGAGAAAGAGTTCTAATTTGGATTTTATTGATAATCTTTTACCGGAGCAAATGTCATACGGTGAATTGGCGTTGGTCCTAATTTTTCAAGACCTTCAAGATGCGCTTTCGTACCATAGCCAGCATTTTGTGCAAAGCTGTAACCAGGATACAGTTGATCGAAATCCTTCATCATTTGGTCACGAACCTCTTTAGCAACAATACTTGCTGCAGCAATCGAGATACTTTTAGCGTCCCCTTTAATGATCCCTTCTTCTGGAATTGCAGTATCTAATTTCATCGCGTCGATTAATAAATAGTCTGGTTGTTCTGGCAATAGTTCAATCGCTCTCTTCATCGCCACTTTACTTGCTTCATAAATATTAATCTTATCGATTGTAAATGCGTCTACAATACCAATACCAATTGCGATGGCTTGTTCCTTTATAATTTCAAAAATTTCAGCACGCTTCTTGGCGCTTAATTTCTTTGAATCATCCAGACCGATATCTTCCATTCCTTCGGGAAGAATCACGGCAGCTGCGACCACAGGACCAGCAAGTGGACCGCGACCGACTTCATCGATCCCAGCAATCATTTTGTAGCCTTTTTGTTTAGCTGCACGTTCAAAGCTTTGCATTTCTTCAAAGTGAGCAGCACGTTCTGCTTTTTTGGCGTATTGACGTTCAAATTTCGCGATTAAATCTTGAACTCCTTTACGCTCGTCACTTCGAAGTTCTGTTAAACGCTCATCCGACAACGTTTGAATTTCTTCAAGAATCAATTTAATTTCTTTGATGGAACGTTTTTCCATTATGCTTCCCCCGTTAACGATACAGGCGCTTGGTCTAATGTATAACGACCAAGCTTCCCTGAACGAATATCAAACACGATTCGTTCACTTGCCTTTTCATAATCTTCTTTAAAGCCTAAATTCTTTGTAATTAACATTAATAAATCTACGTTTGAGAGTTCTAAATCATCATCCGTTAATCGATAAGCTTTCTTTAAATACTCTGGATAATCCAATTTGAACTGACTAAGAGCAAATAATGCAATATCATCCATATGAAGGAGTGCGTCTTTAATCGCTCCAGTGAGAGCTAATTTATTTCCAACTTCTTCACTTTCAAACTTTGGCCATAGAATTCCTGGTGTATCTAACAACTCAAAATCATTTCCGATTTTTAACCAACGTTGTCCCTTTGTAACCCCAGGACGGTTGGCAGTTTCTGCTTGGTTTTTATTAATCATACGGTTGATAAAAGTTGATTTTCCAACGTTTGGAATTCCAAGAACCATTAAGCGAATCGGTCTAGGACGGATTCCTTTTTCTAGATTCTTTTCAAAGACTGGTGCCATTAATTCCTTAATAGCGGCCTTTACTTGCTTAATCCCTTTTCCGTCTTTAGCTTCAGTTGTAAGAACTTTAATTCCTTGGCTAGTAAAATAATCATTCCAACGTTTTGTTTGAGATGGATCTGCCAAATCTACTTTGTTTAATAAAATTAACTGTTTCTTTTGTCCTTTAATTTCTTCGATAATAGGATTGCGACTTGATTCTGGAATACGAGCATCCACCATTTCAATCACAACATCGACTAGTTTTAATTTTTCTGTTGCTTCCCGGCGCGCTTTGGCCATATGCCCAGGGAACCATTGGATTGTTGCCATAAATTTCGAATCCTTTCTATTTAATCTTTAATAAATCATTCATATAGAACCATCAAATATTATACCATGTTTTCATTCTTTTTTCCGTTCTCTTCCTCATCCCTATAACGAAAAATCTCAGTACAACAACGATTCCTCATCATTGTACTGAGATTTCATTTATATGCAAAAATTTTAGTCGATTACTTCGTAAATACTTTCTGTATTCCAACGAACTTTTGGTTTAATCTCTTCATCTCTATAACCAAAAGCACACATAACAGAAACTCCAAATTCTGATGTATCCAGAACGCCTTTTTCTTCTAAATAAGCTTCTACTTTATCTTTATCGAATCCTTCGATTGGACATGAATCCATCCCCATTAGAACTGCCGCATTCATCATATTTGTCATTTGTATATACGTTTGTTTACTTGCCCAGTCAAAGAGTGAACGCTCATCATTCAGCTTGGCATCACTTTCTTGGAAACTCTTAATACGGTGGGCATATGCAGAATCGGGATCATAACTTCTATGTCTTACTTCTTGCATTAATTTTTCGATATAAGGAGTTTCATAGTTCACGCCTTTACGAGCTAGATATATCACAAAATGACTAGCACCATCAAGCATTGAAACAGCGCCCCAAGCCATTGATTTTAAATCTTGCTTCATTTCTTTGTTATTTAATAAAAGCATTTTCCAAGGTTCAAATCCAAGTGAAGAAGGAGCCAATCTACCTACTTCCACAAGTGCTGCCCAATCTTCATCAGAAATGCGACGAGCTGGATCAAATTTTTTAGTAGCATAACGTTGGTGTTGTAATGCAACGACTTCTTCTCTATTCATCATACAAGTCTCCTTAAGTGTAAAATTTACATACAATATATATCATTAGTTTAACAGTTTAGAAATAGAATAGCAATCCACCTAGGTAAATTAAAAGAGACTGAATTGCTTCAGTCTCATCTTTACTATTGAGGATTGTTTTCTGACGACTTGAACTTCACTTTCTTAATCTTGAAGTCGATATGTCGCTCCCTGATGGTTGCTTCAATATCATCAATCGAAATTTGTTTGTCATTTTCAATCTGAATGTTAATTTCGTATTTACCGCCGATATCTTTTACATCAACATTCGCAATTTGATATTGTTTTAAATCACAGTATTGATAAATATCATGAACGAGCGAGATATCACCTACCGTCCCATTGATGCTTGCTTGGTAGATTTGATGCTGTTTTGTAAAATCATGTGTTAGCCATTGGATTAACATAACGAACACGCTACATACGAGGCCAAAGAACCATAATCCTCCACCAATCGCCATACCGATACCGGAAGTCGCCCAAATACCAGCTGCAGTTGTTAGTCCACTAATTTTCTTGTCACGCATGAAGATAATTCCCCCACCGATGAAGGAAATACCACTAACGATTTGTGCTGCGACACGTGTTGAATCAAAGTCATGAGTATCAAGAAACGCTTCTTTGGAAATAATCATCATCAAGGCGGAAGTTAAACAAACAATCACATGAGTTTTAACACCGGCTTGTTTATTTCTGGCTTTTCGTTCGTATCCAATTAACAGTCCGCAAATACATGCGAGGATAATTGACGTAAAATGTCTTAACTCTAACATCGCGTCAAATGAACGCACAAAAATTTGATCCATACTCTTCCTCCTTTAAAAATATACCTTTCTATTTTACGCATATTTC
>CAKPVL010000005.1 GCA_934193545.1 uncultured Granulicatella sp.
CAAGTGATCTTCAATTGTTACACCCTTGATATTTTGTTTGTTACGATTGACAGAAATTGTGTATTGAACTTCTTTATGATTTCCGCTATTAACCCAGCTAGTCTTTGTTAAAAGTCTTGGGTTACCGTCCCCAATACCTTTAAATGTTACTTTACCAGCTACTTTTGTTACAGCATTGACTGTAACAACAACAGGAATTTCTCCTTGTTGAGGGTGTTTTTTGAAGTCAATACGTGCATAGAAGAAGAAAGACCCGTTTGTATCAGAGTGCGTTTCAACATAATTTGTATACGTTAATGTTAATTTTTTGTTCGTAGCATCAACCGTAGCATGAGCAATGACTTCGTTAGTATTGATATCACGAATTTCAAAACTATCCGAAGTAATCATTAATGCATCTGGTACAGTAACTACTGTTTGATCGCCAGCTTTAACATTTTTTCCTGCTAAATCATATGTAGCATTAATACGGAAAGTAGCCCATTGTGCTAAGTCCCAATCTAGATTGCCACCTTCATTATTTGTTACGTTCACAATCGTAATTGTATCCGCAAATTTACCGGTAACCGATACTGCCGGTGTTGTCTCTTCAGCAGATGCATTATGAGAAGCTAATGTGAAAAGTGCTGTTAATAAAAATAGTAAGAACGAAAAAATCCCCAATTTTTTCCCGTTTTTGTTCATCGTGCTTTCCTCTTTTCTTATTAAATTGATGGTAAAAATTACCTCTCCCGTTCATTTTATCACATTTAATTCCTAATTAATACCTTAAAGGTGAAATTCACCGCGTTTTTTTCATCTTTTTTTCAAAGAAATTTTCCCCAAAGGTTCAGAAACCTTGAAAAATAAAGCGTTTTAGTGGATTGTTTCCTTTAAACTAATTAAAAAATACACAATCATTTCCATCCTAAAAGCCTGTAAACAACGCCCAACCTTGACAAGAACTCTATTATTACCTATCATTAAGCTATACTTAAGAATGAGGTATTATTATGAATAATGAATCGCAAACGATATCAATCGAAAGCATTCTTCACCAAGCAACTACCCCGTGGTTGAGCTTTGTCTTAGCACCGCTTGGTTATTGCTTTATCGGTTTGATTCTTGCATTAAGACAACAGCAATTTCAATTTTTGCATTTTGTCGTTTTATTTTTATTTTTTGTAGCTATTTACTTACAAGAAAATTCATATCGAAAACTAGCACTACATCCAGAGAAAAAGAAATGGCCAGTCATTGCATTAACGAATGTTATTCTCTTTGCCATTCTATTCTATTTCTACCAAACAGTCGCTATTAGAGTGGTTCTACTACTCTTTGCCATCGTGTTATTTAATCATACGAATCTGTTTGAAGTGAAGGTAAATGAAGTTTCATATATTTATCACCTGCTACTAAATGGGATTGCTAAATACTATATTGCAAATTTCGTTACAGTATATGTATTAAGCGGTAATGTAACTTCTGCTATTAGCGCTCAACTCTTCCAATATGTTTTATTTGGACTTTATGTGTCTCATATCAAAACAAAACTAACAGAGAGAAAAGAAGGTAAAAGGCATTTCGGTCCAGCAGCTGTTATCTTTAATGTATTTGTCAGTCTGTCATGGCTAGTTGGAACAGTCGTTTACTACTTATGGTATTTGAATCATTTCAATATTTTGGGAATCATTTTATTCTCATTATCATTATTAATTCCGATTCTTTACCAAATCCACTTTAGAAAACAGTACACAGTGAATCGTTTAATTACATACCTTCATTGGTATTTAGTTATAATGTCTGTTTTATATGGATTCTTTATCGCAATTTAAATCAAAAAAATGGTTGGACAATTGTCCAACCATTTTTTTATACTTCTTTTTGACCATAGGCACAAATATCCAGTAAAGGACAACTTGCACATTTCGGTTTTCTAGCAATACAATGATATCTTCCAAAGAAAATCATCCAGTGATGGGCTTTTCCCCATAAGTCTTTTGGTACTTTCTTACAAAGCGTCTCTTCAACTTCTAGTACACTGGCAGATTGTTTCACGATTTGAAGGCGTTTGGATACACGCTCGACATGCGTATCTACTGCAAATGCAGGTAATCCGAACGCGACGCTTAACACCACATTCGCTGTCTTTCTACCGACTCCCGCGAGTTGTACGAGCTCTTCTCTTGTACGTGGGACTTCACCGTCAAATCGTTCAACTAATTGCTGTGCGCACAGACGAATATTCTTTGCCTTATTTCTGTAAAGACCTAATGACTGAATACACTCTATCACAACTTCTTCTTCACTATTCGCCAAGGCATGCGCATTTGGATAAATTGCAAAGAGTTTCGGCGTGACCTTATTCACACCTTTATCAGTTGCTTGCGCGCTGAGAATAGTCGCAATCAGCAATTGAAACGGCGTCTCGTGATCCAGTTCGCAATGCGCATCTGGAAATAGTTTTTGCATTTCGAGAACTGCTTGTAATGTTTTTGCTTTTGATAACATCTTATCTCTTCACCCAATTTACTAATGGAACTGATTGACTAGCAGTTTCATTTGGTTTTACGTCTACTTGTGCATTCTTCGTGCGAGTTTCAGACGCTGCTAATTGTTGCGCAGATTGAATCCCTTTGTTCTTCCACGCCAGTAAAATACGGTCAATATATTTCACATTATGCGCTTGATTTAAAACCGCCTCTTTTAAGGCAGCCACGATTAATTCCTGTGGATACTTGTCGTTATGAATCCATCCAGAAATCATCTCAATTTCAAATCCGCTTAACTGACGATTAAACTCTTGCTCAATTAACGTCAACACATTGACATCTTTTTGCGACATCTTTTCAACACTAAAAGAGTTTTGCTTAAATAACACTTCTAGTTGACGAAGAAGCGGTTTAAAACTGTAGTAATCCACTTTTTTTCCGTCTTGTGCTTCGCGCTGTTTAATCTCTAACACTTGTCGATCCATTAAATGTTGAATAATGCTAAATAATTGTCTTTCGTCGACTCCAAATTGTTGGCATGTTTCTCGAATATTTAACACAAATGATTCTTCTGGATGTCGTTGCATTAACCATGCAATTAATAAGCATTCATCTGCCGTCAATTGCAATTTTCGGTAATTTTGAAGAAGTGCATTCGGAACAGACGTACTGCCACTATAAATCCAATGTTCTTGGAATGTTAATGCCATTTTGGGACCTCCCTCTTTTAAAAAAGAGCCAACGACACAAGTCAGCGGCTCTTTCTTATTCTTTTTATTATGGGTAAATACGGTTTAATAAACGTGGGAATGGAATAGCTTCACGAATATGTTTCGTACCAGCCACAAAGGTTACCATACGTTCTAACCCAAGACCGAATCCTGAGTGAGGAACTGAACCATACTTACGTAAATCTAAGTAGAATGCGTAGTCATCTGGATTTAGTCCATTTGATTTAATTCTATCTAATAATTTATCGTAGTCCGTTTCACGCTCACTACCCCCGATAACTTCTCCGTATCCTTCTGGAGCAAGTAAGTCAGCACATAGTACACGACTTTCGTTTCCAGGAACTGGTTTCATGTAGAAAGCTTTAATTTCAGTTGGATAGTTGATTACGAATGTTGGCACTCCAAAATGGTTTGAAATCCAAGTTTCGTGTGGTGAACCGAAGTCATCACCGTGTTCTAAGTGTTCGTAGTCAGTATCTTCATCGTTTTCATGCGCTTGTAATAAATCAATCGCTTCATCGTATGTGATACGTTTGAACGGTTCGCTAATGTATTTCTTCAATAATTCAGTATCACGTTCAAGAGTTTCTAACGCATGTGGTGCACGGTCTAAAACGTCTTGAATTAACGCTTTAACGTATGCTTCTTGTAAGTCTAATGACTCATCATGTGTTAAGTATAAATACTCAGCATCCATCATCCAGAACTCTGTTAAGTGACGACGAGTTTTAGATTTTTCTGCACGAAATACAGGCCCGAAGTCGAATACACGACCAAATGCCATTGCTCCAGCTTCTAAGTATAATTGACCAGATTGCGTTAAGTACGCTGGGTCTCCGAAGTAATCTGTTTCGAATAATTCAGTTGAATCTTCTGCCGCATTTCCTGAAAGAATTGGGCTATCGAATTTAATGAATCCATTTTTATCAAAGAATTCGTATGATGCGTAAATAATCGCATTACGAATTTCCATAATGGCATGTTGTTTTGTTGAACGTAACCATAAATGACGGTGGTCCATTAAGAAGTCAGTACCATGCTCTTTTGGAGTGATTGGATATTCATGACTTTCACCGATTAATTCGATGTCTTTTACTAATAACTCATAGCCTAATTTAGAACGAGTATCTTCTTGAACGACACCTGTTACAAATACAGAACTTTCTTGAGTTAATCCTTTTGCTAATTCAAAAGTTTCTTCACTTACGTCCGCCTTTACGACAATTCCTTGGAAATAAGCTTTTCCATCACGTAATTGTAAGAACGCAATTTTACCGCTTGAACGTTTGTTAGTTACCCAAGCACCAATGGTAACAGTTTGTCCAACGTAATCTTTTGCTTGATTCATTGTTATAGTTTTCAAAATATCACTCTTCCTTTACTTATATGATTCAATAAATTCCTTAATTCGATTAGCGGCTTCTCTTAATTCCTCTTCGCTATTAGCACAGCTAAGTCTTAGGAAACCGTTGCATCCAAAGTTCTCTCCGGATACCGTTGCAACCCCTGCTTCTTCGAGTAGCTTCAAGGCAAACTCTTCTGAAGAAGCAACGCCTACGATATGCATCGCTACTTTCACATTGGCGAATAAGTAGAATGCTCCTTTAGGCTTTTCACACTTAATTCCTTGAATGTCGTTTAATAATCCATAAAATACGTCGATTCTTCTTTGGAACTCATCACGCATTTCTTTTTTACTAGCTTCAACATCTTCGTCGAAAGCACGATTGGCTGCATATTGTACAACCGCAGCAGGGTTACTTGTTGTGTGACTCGTTAAATCATTTAAAGCTCTAATAATTCGCTTTGGACCAAATACATATCCAAGTCTCCATCCAGTCATCGCAACTGATTTTGATAATCCATTAATGACTAATGTGTTATTAAAAATCTCTTGGGATAAACTTGCCATACTGATGGAAGGCGCATCATAGACTAATTCATAATAAATTTCGTCTGATACGACAAACACATTATGTTTTAGCGCCCAATTTCCAATCGCTAGTAACTCTTCTTTTGTATACAAGAGCCCTGAAGGATTCGAAGGCGCATTGAGCACCAAGAGTTTTGTCTTATCTGTTACATATTCGTTTAGTAAATCGACTGTTAGTTTAAACGAATTTTTTTCTCTAGTTTCAATATATACCGGAACGCCATCCGCTAATTGAATTTGTTCGGCATAACTCACCCAGTAAGGAATTGGAATTAAAACCTCGTCTCCTGGATCCACTAATGTCATAAAGACTGAATACAGCGCAAATTTAGCACCCGCAAAAGTCGCAACTTGCTCCTTTTGCAAATCAATTCCATCTTTACGTTTATGAAAATCACAAATCGCCTGTCTTAACTTATCTATTCCCAAAGCTGGTGTATAATGATCAGTTTCGTGTTTTTTCAAAGCATCAATGGCTGCCTCTGTAATCACTTCAGGTGTATTAAAATCAGGTTCACCAATCGATAAACTAATGATTTTTCTTCCCTGAGCTTTTAGTTCTCTAGCTTTTTGTGTCATTGCTAGAGTTCCTGAAGGCAAAATTTTCGACACTCTATCTGAAATTTTTACCATAAATCACCAATTTCTATATATTCTCAATATCTTTAATCCATTTACCATTTTTCGCTGAAATATAGTAATAACCAATACGCCCATTGCTCATACGATAATTGACTTCCCATACAGGTTCCCCATTTAAAAGGCCAAGTCTTGCTTCAAGAACTTCAACATCTGGTTTATCTTGTAATGTAATTGAACGAGCTTCTTGCTCATTGACCACTGCTGATTGCTGAAGAATTGTAACATCTCCACCTTCTTCAGGAATGATTGCATAAATTGCATTCCCGTCTTTATCTTCACCCATAACGGTGTAATAAGACGCATCCGTATTGTACAAGTAAAACTTCGTTACTTTTGAAAATTCTACGGTTGGTGCCATCATCGTAAGTGCTTCGTTACGTTTTTTAATCTTTGGATCCACACTTACTAAAAAGATACTTGCAGCAGCTAAAAATAATAGAAATAAAGTGAGTAAAAGAATAAACATTGTTCTGCGTTTCATCAATTTCTCTCCTCTACTCTAATTTTCATAGATAATGGTATTATACGCTATTTAAAGCAAAAATACCACCATACATATAAGACGATGCCTTACATATTTTTATTCTTCCCAACGTTCAAACACTTCTTAAATGGTTTCTCTATAACCGTAGCATTTTCCGGGAAAACACTTTTTACTTTCATCGCATATTTACTAATCGTTGCCCGAACATCTAACAACCAAATTTCGGCACTCTTTTGATGCGGTCTACTAAAACGTCCTAGCCCTTGATACAGTTGAAGAAGCATCATCCTCATCGCATAATGACCGAAATAAGAACGCTCTTGTTCTTTCATCTCTAGTTGAATAATTTGTTGAGCCGTTGAGACTGGATTTGGGAATGGCAATTTAGTGATTACTAGTGAATCAATCGATTGTCCACCACTATCAAATCCTTCCCAGAAACTATAGACACCAAGTAAAATTGCATCATTTCTTTCTTGGAAACGACGTTGGATTCTTCGACCCATTTGAGGTCCTTTTTGGGCAAGAAGTTCAATTTGATGAGCATGACAAAAGACTTCTAACAAACTTTCGACTACTAAGAGTGCCTCTACTGAATGCATTAGTACGAGCATTCTTCCGCCCTTTCGCTCATAGATTTTTTCGATACAGTCTGCAATTTGTGCGTGATACTGTTGACTCGATGAAGAATTTACGGCTACCAAATCATTCGGGATAAATATCTGATGATCGGCCGTTTCTGATTTTGTCTCAATCACCGTCAACTTCTCTTTGGCCTCTAACTCATGGAATAACGGAGTGAAGGTTGGAATCGTTGCTGAAATCCCAATTATTTGTCTCATCTTCTCTCTAAATTGATTGAAGACTTGAATGACCGGCTTGACTCTTAATAATTCTAGAGTATTTTGACCGTACTGTTCTTTTTCTTCGATGACAAAATAATCATTGCCCTCTTTTTGAAATTGAGAGATAGACTCCATTAATTCTTTTAATAAATAAGCACTTTCTTCAAACAAAGTTGTCTTGTCTGCATTCGCTTGTAATAAATTCATTACGCCAGACAGTGCCTTTTGCATGGCATTCACCATTTCATAGTGAATCGAATCTTTCCACTCAGCAGCCGTAAACACAAAGGAAGTTGACAGTTGTTGTCCACCCTTCAACTCTTCAAACCATGTTTCATATAAATCACAAATTTCTAATAACTTGCGGTTCATCGTACGAGAGAGGTGTTCCTCTTCCTTTGAAAAATGAAACATCGCATTTAAGTGATGGTCAGACCATAATTGTTGCAACTCGAATAAATGAGAGAAGTTAACGGTAGTCGTGCCATGTTGCTCTAGGGCATGCTCAAACTGCTGCACTTCATCAATCAGTACAACAGGTTTTACACGATGAGCAATCAATGAAGCGTACTGAATAAGGAATGCATGATTCGTAACCACAATTGGACTTTGTTGAACTGAAGCTACTGCCTTGTCCCAATACAGACTTCCTTCCTCATTTGCATCTTTTACCGATATTTCTTTCCATAACGTTGCTTGATGAAGCACTTGATTACATTCAGATAAATCACCTGTTTGCGTCTGGGTAATCCAGACGAGTAACCCCATAATCGAAAGGCTGTTTCTTGGACTTCTCTCCTCTTGATACTTATGAAATGCTCGCTTGAAGGCTGTTAAATCAATATAGTGTCTCTGTCCTTTGATAGAAATAACAGGTGTCTTAATCTTTAACTCTGAAATAATCGAAGCGATACTATCCTCCATTAATTGTTGTTGTAATAGTAAGTTCGAAGTTACAATCCAGATTGGCTTTCTCTTACTCGCTTTTTCAAATGCTGCTAGTAAGTAGGCGTATGTTTTCCCCGAACCAGGGCTGGCTTCAATAAAATGTAAAGGTTCGTCAGTTTCAATCATCGATTCTATGGTGGTTATCATCTCACGCTGACTTGCCTTATCTTCTAAGAATCCAGAATCTACTAATTTCTGATAAGCTTCAAGTGCATTCGTTTTTCGTTTAGAAGACTTTAGTTCTACCTCTTTTACAGCTAAAGGAGAAACGACAAAACCTTGTTCTAAAGGAAATTCTTCGCTTTCTTCTTTGCCTTTTTCTTCTAACATTTCCTCAAAAATCGTACCCGTATCCCCTAGTAATTCTCCAGAGAATTCGGTTAGCTGTTTCAACGTGATTGTCGACAACGCTCGAAATTTAGTCTTCATTTTTAAGAATAGTTCAGCTGTTGCTCGAGCATCACTTCCTGCTGTATGTACTTGAGTATGCCGAATCTCCAGCGACTCTGTTAAATCACTAAGGCGATAACTGAGTGCCGTTGGATAACAAATTTGAGCTAGTTGCACCGTATCAATAAGAGGCACATCCAATTCTAGACCTACTGCATCTTTTAAAGCAGACATAATAAAAGGTCCGTCAAAACCAACATTATGAGCGACGAGCGTTCGATCTTCTAACAGATTAAAAATCGTCATCGCTACTTCATCAAAATAAGGAGCCTTTGCAACATCTGCATTGGTCACTCCTGTTAATAATTGAATCTCGAAAGGAATTCTTTTTTCAGGATTAATATTCAGTGAGACATGCTCAATCACTTCATCGCCATCGATTAATGTACAACCAAATTGGAAGATTCGATCTCCACTCTCATATTTTGGCCCTGTCGTTTCTAAATCAATGACCGCATATTTTCTTATCATGAGAAAAGCTCCTTTCTTAAGAATTCCTACTTATTTAGTTTACTAACTTATTCCTCTTGTTGCAAACAGTAGAAAGATTTTAAGCCAAAAAAAGAAGCTTGAGCAATGCCCAAGCTATCTTTTATCATTTTGAAAGTTGATTAAACGGTTTTACCTTTATCAATCACGACTTGTACTTCTTCTGTACCTGTTAAAACAGTATGTTGTTTTACCGTAACATCTTTATCAGCAATCACATACTCTAAATGAGCACCTGATTTAATCACGGTATTTGAAAGAATGATACTGTTACGAACAACCGCACCTTCTTCTACGACAACATCACGGAAGATAATACTATTTTCAACGGTACCTCGAATCTTCGTACCATCTCCGAGAATCGAATTCTTCACTAAAGCCTTCTTACCATAGCTTGTCGGAACCGTATCTTTAACACGTGTAATCACTTGAGTCCCTGAAAGGAATACATCCTGAAGATTTTCAAAATCAAGCATTTCCATATTTAAATCATAGTAATCTTTAATCGTATTTACGACTTTCAAGTATCCTTTGATTTGATATGCAAATACACGTAATGTTTCAAGGTTCTTAGCGATATAGTCACGTAAGATATCTTCCCAACCAAGTGTTAATCCTTTTTTCACGATACCATTGAATAGTTCCTTCGTTAAAATATAGATTTTCACTTGTGTCGCACATTCATTGTCAGAGCCGTCGAAGTGATAAAGTGACTCATATACTTGATGGTTTTTATCAAAGATAATTTGAGACTCACCTACTGTTGGTTTGCGATACGTATACGCAACAGTGATATCAGAACCAGTATCTAAGTGATATTGGAACATTTCTTTAAAATCAATTTTCCCGATAATGTTTGTATCAGCTAAAATTACAAACTCTTCATCTAAATCTTGCGTATACACCATTGTATTGGCTAACGCTTCGATTTTATTTTGCGGGATACGTGTTGATAAGTAGTTTGACATCGGAGTAATAATCTTCAAACCACGGTGTTTACGGTTTAAATCCCAATCTTTCCCTGAAGCGACATGATCCAGTAAAGACTTGTAATTATGATTCGTTAATAATGCAATATTATCTATATCTGCATGAACAAGAGATGAAAGCATAAAGTCCACCATACGATAACGAGAAATTACTGGTAAAGCGGCTGCCGTACGATTTCTGACTAAACCTTGAAGGTCGTCATTTCTATAATTATCTGCAAACAATACACAAAACGCTTTGATCATATTAATTTCCTCCAACTTTCGTATCTTCTTCTACCACTTCGAAATTGCCGATAACGGTAATCATATCTTTACCAAGTTCAATTTCTTCATGGCCTACAGTCACACCGCTTTTGACAACCGTGCCTTCTGCAATAATTGAGTTCACAACTGTTGCGCCCTCTTCAATGACCGCATTCTGCATGATGATACTTCCAAGGACTTTAGAATTTTGAGCAATCGATACTCCAGACGATACAATTGATTCATGGACTTTTCCGAGTACAATTGTTCCATCTGAAATCATTGATTCAGTCACTTCGGCGCTCTCTCCGATATATTGAGGAAGTCTGCCTTCATGGCGGTAGTAGATTTTCCATGATTTATCGGCAATATTAAACTCATCTCTGCGTTTAATTAAGTCCATATTTGCTTCCCATAGACTTTCGATAGTACCTACGTCTTTCCAATATCCTGCAAATGGGAAAGCGTAAATACGACGGTCTTCTTCAAGTAACATTGGAATAATGTTTTTACCGAAGTCTTTTTCACTTTCTGGATTTTCTTCATCACGAATTAAATACTCTTTAAGCACTTTCCAGTTAAAGATGTAAATCCCCATCGATGCTTTAGTTGAAACCGGATGTTCAGGTTTTTCCAAGAATTCTATGATACGTAAATCATCATCCGTATTTAAAATACCGAAACGACTTGCTTCTTCTAGTGGGACATTAATATGAGCAACCGTCAAGTCTGCTTTTTTCTCTTTATGGAATTCAAGCATCTTGTTGTAGTTCATTTTATAAATATGGTCCCCAGATAAGATTAATACGTACTCTGGATCATACTGCTCGATATACTTAATATTTTGATAAATAGCATTGGCAGTCCCTTTATACCATTCCCCTGTTTTTCCGGCTGTATATGGAGGAAGAATTGTTAACCCTCCGTCTACACGGTCTAAGTCCCAAGGGTTCCCATTTCCCATGTAAGAGTTCAACTCAAGAGGCATAAACTGAGTTAACACCCCAACAGTAGAAATCCCTGAATTTGCGCAGTTTGAGAGAGGAAAATCGATGATACGATACTTCCCGCCAAAAGGAACAGCTGGTTTCGCCATATCCTTTGTTAGTACTTGCAAGCGAGTTCCTTGTCCGCCTGCGAGTAGCATTGCTACGATTTCTTGCTTTCTTGCCATACGTCCAACCTCCGATTATTGATTGTTAATGATATACAGTGTAGAAAACGGTGGTACATTCACCGCGAGTGTATAATCAAATCCTTTATGTGGTTTCGTAACTGTATGAAGTCCACGATTCACCACTCCAGATCCGTTATACTTCTTAGCGTCAGAGTTGAGAGCAACTTTATAGCTTCCCCATTTCGAAACGCCAATTTCGTAATTCTTAATGTAGTTCCCTGAGAAGTTTGAGATAACAATGACTGAATCTCCTTTAGAATTCATCCTTGAGAAGACGAAGCAGTTATTCCAAACATCTTCAACTTCATGCCATCTGAAACCAGTCCAGCCACCATCTAATTGCCACATCTCAGAATGTTTCTTATAGAAAGCATTCAAGTCTTTCACATAGCGATGTGTCGCATCATGAATAGGATATTTGAGTAAGAACCAATCTAGTTCACGTTCCTCATTCCACTCAATCATTTGAGGAATTTCATTTCCCATGAAGTTTAATTTCTTACCAGGGTGAGCCATCATATAACCCATGAAAGCCCTGTAGTTAGAAAACTTATCTTCATAAGAAACAGACGCTTTATCTAGCAATGATTTCTTCCCGTGAACCACTTCGTCATGAGAAATTGGTAAAATGTAATTCTCTGAGAAGGCGTACATCATCGAGAAGGTAAATTGATTATGGATGCCCCCTCTAAATAGAGGATCTTTCTCTAAGTAATCTAGAGAGTCATTCATCCAACCCATATTCCATTTGAAGTGGAATCCAAGTCCTCCTTCTTCTACTGGTTTTGTCACACCAGCAAAAGCAGTTGACTCTTCAGCAATCATCATGACACCTGGATATTCATTACGTACATAATCATTCAGAGATTGAATAAATCGAATCGCTTCTAGGTTTTCAAATCCTCCGTAAATATTACGAGCTGATTCTTCTTCACTTCTGCAGTAGTTATAGAACAACATTGAACTTACAGCATCCACGCGAAGACCGTCGATGTGGAATTTTTCAAGCCAGAATACTGCACTTGAATACAAGAATGAAACAACTTCAGTCTTGCCGTAATCAAATGCTCTCGTTCCCCATCCTTTATGTTCTTGGATACGAGGGTCACCGTATTCATAGCAAGGTGTGCCATCGAATTCATATAACCCAAAAGCATCTTTTGTAAAGTGACCAGGTACCCAGTCTAAAATAATTCCGATGTTTGCTTTATGACATTCATCCACAAAATACATTAAATCTTCTGGAGTTCCAAATCTTGAAGTTGCTGCGAAGAATCCCGTTACTTGATACCCCCATGACTTATCATACGGATATTCGGTAATTGGTAACAATTCAATATGCGTGTAGTTCATCTCTTTCACATACGGAATGAGTACATCCACTAACTCACGATAAGAATACGGATCACCATTTTCTTTCTTCTTAAAGGAGCCTAGCTCAACTTCATAAATGTTTAACGGTAGTTGAAAAGGGACGGTTCTTTGTTTCATCCACTTTTCGTCAGACCATTGGAATTCAGGAAAATCGTATACTTTAGATGCTGTTTTCGGTCTTGTTTCTGCATGGCGTGCATATGGATCTGCTTTCCATAACCAATCTCCATGATGCGGAACAATCACGTATTTATAGGCATCGTACTCTTTTACATTTGGAATTGTGATTTCATAAATCCCATTTTGATTAATACGCTCCATCTTGTAATCAGTTGGTCTCCATTCACAGAAATCCCCCGTTACATAAACCTCTTTTGCATTTGGAGCCCATACGCGGAATGTACATTCGTTGTCACCTAAGAAGCTACCAAGGAACTCATAACTATGAAAATTCCTTCCTTCATGAAATAAATATTCTGCTAGTTGTTGCACTAAGCCATCACTCCTTTACGCATTCGCTCACAAAAAAGAAATAAGCGTTTTCATATTTGGGATAAAAAATTAGAGAAGGTTGATATTGATACATTTCTCTTGCTTAAATTATAACATATTTCTTTAATTTTCACAGTGGGTTTCATGAATTTTCTTAAAAATTTTTGTTTAATTCTCTGTACTTTTCATGAAACCCGTTTTGGTATCACTTTTCACTACTTTGTATTACAATGAACGTAGATTGACAAAAAAAGGGGCCTATTATGATTTTCTATCACTCACTAAAAAATAAGTATCCTTCAGGAGCAGTGACGGATAACCAAACTATTTTTATACAAGTTAAAGTTACGAAAGAGACTCGCCTCTCTTCTATCCAATTAGTACTTAAAGAAGATTTAACGCAAACAACAAGCATCTATCATCCAAGTCGTTCTACGATTGAAGCAGATGCGACTTTATACTCATTTGAAATTTCACCATTGCATTCAGGACTATATTTCTACTACTTTGAAGTTCGTTCTGAAATCGGTACTTACTTCCTTAGCAACCATGATTTCCATGCAGTTCCTGTTCTCAACTATCATGAGATTAACAGCTGGCAATTAACGGTTTACGAAGAACAATTCACGACTCCAGAATGGTTTAAGGGTGGAATTATGTATCAAATCTTCCCAGACCGATTCAAGAAAAGTGATAAATATAAAGCGAAAAAAGCAGCCAATGAAGAGATTCGTTACCGTCATGATGAGTGGGACGAATTGCCTCAATCAAGTATCACACATGAAAATTACAAAGCGCAGGATTTCTATCTTGGGAATTTAAAGGGAATCGAAGAAGAACTCGAACACTTCAAAGCCTTAAATGTGAACTGTATTTATTTAAATCCAATTATGGAGAGCCCAGATAACCACCGCTACTCCACAGCGGATTATTTCAATGTGGATCCTTACTTAGGAACGAATGAAGACTTTAAAAAACTTTGTGCGAAATTCAGAAAAAATGGAATCGAAATTATTTTAGACGGTGTATTTAGCCATACTGGTGATGACAGTATTTATTTCAACAAACAAGGTCATTATGATAGTGTTGGTGCCTATAACTCAGCTGAGTCTCCATACTATCCATGGTTTAGCTTTATGGACTTCCCAGATACGTATCACTCTTGGTGGGGCTTTACAAACCTTCCAACGGTGAACAAATTGGAACCTTCCTATATGAAATTTATCAATGATCCAAAAACCGGTGTCTTACCCTTCTGGCAACATCTTGGGATTGGTGGCTGGCGTTTAGACGTTGCGGATGAATTTCCAGACGAGTTCTTAGATGCATTACGAGTAACTGTTAAACAAACAGACCCAAATGCCCTCATTATTGGTGAAGTTTGGGAAGATGCGACTACGAAATTTGCTTATGACCATCGCCGCCGTTATTTCTTAGGAAAACAACTGGACAGCGTGATGAACTACCCTTGGAAAGATGCGATTATCAATTTTGTTCAAACAAAGAACTCACACGCTTTACGCTATGCCATTGAAGAAATCATTGATCATTATCCAAAACCTGCTCTAGACGTTCTAATGAACTTACTCGATAGTCACGATACGGAACGTATTATTACAAAAATTGGCTTTGGTGATACGGAAGCTGTTCCACTTCATGAGCGACCAACACTTGAATTAACCGGCGCTGAACTTGAGGATGCGATTCAAAAACTAAAAATCGCAAGTTTCATTCAATTTACTCTACCTGGTGTGCCTTCGATTTATTATGGGGATGAAATTGGAATGCAAGGATTCCGTGATCCTTATAACCGTAAGACATTCAGCAAGAAAGAAATCAACGAAGAAATCTTCGAGCATTATAAAGCATTAACAGCTTTTAGAACAGAAAACAAAGAAGACTTCAAGGGAGATTTCCATGTCATTTACGAAAACAATGGATGCCTTGTGTACCAACGTGGCTCTCTCCTATGTGCCGTGAATATGAATGAACATACGGAATACATTGAAGGTCTTCATGGAAAACAAATTTTTGCAAGTCACCAAATAAGAAACCATCCAAACGGACTTCTTGTTCCTGCATTTGGCTTTGCAGCATATGAAATTTAATCCACAAAAAAAGATTCTCACTGTGAGGCATACCTCACTTGTGAGAATCTCTTTTTTTATTGGTTTAACCTTGAACAGGTTTGATGTGCCAAATGTCTTTTGCATATTCTTTAACTGAACGGTCAGCTGAGAAGATACCTGCATTTGCAATATTTGCGAGGCTCATCTTCATCCATTTAGATGAATCATTAAAGTCTTTTTCAATGCGTTCTTGCGCTTCGACATAGCTATCAAAGTCAGCCAGACACATATAATGATCTTGAGTTAATAAGTAATCCACGATGAAGTTGAAGTTCATACCACCAACTGTCATTGTACGGATGAAATCAAGAACGGTCTTAATCTTAGGTGAATTATTGTAGTATTCCCAAGGTTTGTATCCTTTAGCATATAACGCTTCTACTTCTTCTGTTTCTAAACCGAAGATGACAATATTGTCTTCGCCTACAGCTTCATAAATTTCAACGTTTGCTCCGTCCATTGTACCAAGAGTCACGGCACCATTTAACATCAGTTTCATGTTACCAGTACCACTCGCCTCTTTACCCGCTTGAGAGATTTGTTCACTCACATCCGCAGCTGGCAAGATGATTTCCGCTAATGTCACTTTGTAGTCTGGAATGAATACTACTTTAATGTACTCACGTACTAATTCGTCACTTTCAATCATTTGAGAAATTGAGTGGATGAATTTAATAATGTTTTTCGCCATTTGGTAGCCTGAAGAAGCCTTCGCAGCGAAAATGAATGTACGTGGAGTTGGACGTAATCCATTGTATTTAATTTCATGATAAAGATATACAATGTGTAACGCATTTAATAATTGGCGTTTGTATTCATGTAATCTCTTCACTTGTACGTCAAAGATTGAATGAGGATTTACTGAAATCGCAAGAGTTTCTTTGATGTAAGTCGCCAGTTGCTCTTTCTTCGTTAATTTAATGGCTTGTAAGTCTTTTAGTACTTTCTCATCATCTTTATAGGCATTCAATTTAGAAATGCCAGAGAGGTCTTTAATGAAGTCATCTCCGATTAAATTTTCTAAGTAAGTAGCAAGTTCTGGGTTTGCTTGACCTAACCAACGGCGGTGCGCAATCCCGTTTGTCACATTACCGAATTTACCTGGATATAAATCGTTAAAGGCTTTAAACGTATCACGAACAAGAATATCACTATGCAGTTTTGATACCCCGTTTACATAATGACTACCTACGATAGAAAGATTTGCCATCTTAATCATGTCGTCATAAATAATCGCTGTATCACGTAATGTATATTGTTTTCCTTGTTCCATGACCCATAAGCAGAATCGTCTATTAATTTCTTCAATAATTGAGTAAATACGTGGAAGAATTGGTTGGAATAAGGATACTGGCCATTTTTCCAATGCTTCTGCCATGATAGTGTGGTTTGTATACGCAAATGTCTTCGTGGTGATTTCCCACGCTTTATCCCATCCGTAGCCATACTCATCCACTAATAAGCGCATTAATTCAGCAACGCCCATTGCAGGGTGAGTATCATTAATATGAAGCGCTACATGTTCTGAGAAGTTTTCTAATGTACCAAATTCACGGTAATGGTTCTTCACTAATTGTTGTAATGAAGCACTAATGAAGAAGTATTGTTGTTTAATACGTAACTCTTTACCTTCGTTCGTTACATCGGCTGGATATAATAACTTCGAAATAGAAGACGCAATTGCTTCTGCTTCTGATGATTTAGAATATTCGCCGCGTTCAAATAGTTTCATATTGAAGCCAGTTTTGGCTTTGGCTTCCCATAAACGAAGTGTGTTTACGGCTGAAGAATCATAACCAGAGATTAATAAATCATATGGTTCCGCTTGGATTGAAGTATAGTTTTTGTGGTTCACTTTTAAGCCAGTTTCTGTCATCACTTGCTCTAATTCTCCACCAAAACGTACTTCAACTTCTTCATCATTACGGTACACTAAGCCATATTTCCCAAGGTCTAACCATTGATCTGGGAATTCTTGTTGCCAACCGTTTGTAATCACTTGTTTGAAAATCCCATATTCGTAAAGAATTGAGAATCCTGTGACTGGATATTCATTACTTGTTAAGGCATCTAAATAACAAGCCGCAAGACGACCTAAACCACCATTTCCTAGACCTGGATCTGGTTCCATATTGTAAATTTCATCGAGTGAAAAATTGTTTTCGCTCAAGAACTCTTTTGCTTCCTTTTCAATACCTAAATTGAATAAGTTATTTCGAAGTGTACGTCCTACTAGGAATTCCATTGACATATAGTACGCACGTTTTTGACGAGTTTGTTTTAATGTTTGTTCAAAGCTGAATTTCTTTTCCATTAAAATATCACGAACAGATCTCATCATCGCTTCGTATACTTGTCTCTTACTTGCATTTGAGATGGTTACACCAAATTGATTCTTTAATGAAGTTTCAACACGACTTGTTAAACTTTTTTCGACCATTTAAGAGCCTCCTTCTTATTTTTTATACCACTTCATGGTATAAGTCTAAATATTTCTTAGCGGACTGTTCCCAGCTTACGTCTTTTTGTAAATTGTTTTTGATAATTTGTTTCCATTCATCAGGTGATTGGTAGAAGCAAGTCACTGCGCGATAAATCGCATCCATCATATCTCCAGCATGGAAGCTTTCGAATGTGAATCCATTTCCTTCAACTCCTGTAAATGGAATAACCGTATCACGCAAACCACCAACACGATGAACAACAGGAACTGTTCCGTAACGCATTGAAATCAGTTGTGATAATCCGCATGGCTCTGTCTTAGAAGGCATTAAGAATAAATCACTCGCTGCATAGATTTTTGCAGACATCTCATTAGAGAATAACAAAATACTACGAACACGATCATGTCTGTAATGTTCTAGTGACCGTAAGGCACTCTCATAATGAGCATCCCCTGTCCCAAGAATGACTAATTGTGCCCCAGTTTTAAGGATTTCTTCGCTTGCTTGTAAAATTAAATCAATTCCCTTTTGATGAGTAAGTCGTGTCACCATTCCGATTAATGGAATATCGGCATTCACTTCTAAGTCCATCTCTTTTTGGAACGCTAATTTATTTTGAACTTTATCTTCGAATGTCTTTAGATCGTAGTTCACTGGAATCATAGGATCTGTTTTTGGATTAAATTTATCCACATCAATTCCGTTTAAGATTCCTCTTAGTTTTCCTTGCTCTACGGTTAAAATCTTGTCGAGTCCATATGAGAAATAAGGGTCCAAGATTTCACGAGCATATGTTTCACTGACTGTATTCACGCGGTCTGCTAATTGAATCGCACCTTTTAGTAAGTTCACGTCACCATTGTAAATCAGCGCATCAAAGTACTTATTCTCTAAACCAAATAGATTTCCCATTTCATAAGGATTGAATCGACCTTGGAATTCAATATTATGAATCGAAAGCACACTCTTCATATCTTTATAGAATTCTGCTTCACGACTCTTCAACACGTCTAAGTAAATGACAGAAAGTGCTGTATGCCAGTCGTTTACATTCACAACATCTGGTTTAAAATCAAGTGCTGGTAAGATTTCAAGAGCTGCTTTTGAGAAGAAAGCAAAACGTTCGCCGTCATCTGCTTGTCCATAAATACTATCACGATTAAAATATTGCTCATTATCTACAAAATAACAAGGAACTCCGTCTACTTCTGTTTCGAAAATCCCACAATACGAATGTCTCCATCCTAAATCAACAAATTGATATGCTTTGTATTTTAATCCGAAACGTTCACGGTCAATACTTGAATACAAAGGCAAAATAACACGTGCATCTACGCCTAATTCACGAAGGGCTTTTGGAAGAGAGCCAATAACGTCTCCTAACCCTCCTACTTTAACAAAGGGAGCTGCTTCAGCTGCAATAAAACAAACTTTCATACACTTTCTCCTTTAACTTGTGATAGGTTTATTATACCTTGAAATCATGAAAAGAACTAGACTTCTTATATAATAAAATAAATAAATTAAACTAAACAAAAAACCTAGGACAAATGTCCTAGGTTCAATTGACAATTAAATTTCTGGGTAGATATCTTCCACAGATTTTTCTGGGTCAATCACGATGAATAAGTTACCGTGTGAACCAATTGCTGAACTTTGGTATTTGTTGTCATTTCCATCTTCATCTACTGGGCTGTATGGGAAATAAACACGATCTTTGTCAACAATTACATCTGATTTTGGATGATTTCCATCAACATATAAAATATCCATTAATTCGATATCGCTATATTTTTTAACGCGTTCGAACATTCCTAATTCTAAACCACCTAAGTTGATGTCTTCTGACATAACGTGGTCTGCTTCAGGGAAGATTTCGATACGTAATGATTCACATGGGTGAATTTCTTGGAATTCGCCACCGTTAATACGTCCAAATGATGTTGTAACTTTTTTAATCCATAAGTCACCAATCAAACGGCGATTAATCGTCCATGTTTCTCCATTTCTAAATACAAATCGTAAACCTGACATAACCTTTTTCATATAGGGTCACTCCTTAAAATAAATTATTGCTTACAAAATGATAATACCATTGAAACGCCTTTCATTCAAGAATTATATTAAATTAAATGGCTTTCAATAAATTGTTTTTCATTTCAATGAAACTTTATTTACTTTCATTGAAATTATTTCTAATCCATGAAACTATCTCTGTATTTTCATTGGTTAATCTTCCAGATAAAATCTCTGTTTGAAGAGCTTGTAAGACTTCACCAATAATAGGCCCCATCTTCTCTAAGCCAAGCGCTTCTTTTACTCCAAATCCATCAATTTGAATGTCTTTCATCGAACGAATCGGTAATTGTCGATACACTTCTTCTAACTCTACTAATTGTTCACTGTGGCCAATTCCTGGTAACAACTGCTCTACTTCAACAGCCAAATCTTCTGGACATTCATAAGCAAGGAATGCATCCCACTCTTTTTCAAGACGAGCGGGCAATGTTTGATAGCCTGTTAATATAGTAGAGATTTGGTCATTTGAAGATTTCCAGTCTTTCAAGACTTTTCTAAGCTGTGGAACGGTTAACTGTTCGTAGTACGCAAATAAAATCCACGCTTGAGTAATCGTTAATTTTTCTAATGGAAATGCTCCGATTTTAAGCAATGTCTCTTTAGCTTCTTTAAAATCTGGACAAGAATGGTATAGCTCACTCTCTACAAACGCTTTAAAGGCAAGAGCGCGATGTGGACTCAGTATCATCTTCTCAAACTCAACTTTCATACGTTCCACCGCTACTCGCTCTAGATTGGCTTTTAAAGTTCGAATTGCATTAAACGTATCAGATTCTATCGTAAAGCCTAATTGTCCAGCAAACCTGACTGCACGCATCATCCGTAAGGCATCTTCATTAAAACGCTCCATAGGATTTCCAACACAGCGGATAATGCCACGATCTAAATCTTCAATCCCATTAAAATAATCGACAATTTCTTCCTTGTCGTTTACAGCAAGTGCATTAATCGTAAAATCACGACGCATCAAGTCCTCTTCTAGACTTCTGACAAAGGTTACGGAATCCGGATGTCTAAAGTCCTGGTACGTCCCTTCCGTACGAAATGTTGTCACCTCATAGCTATCATGATGATGGAGTACAAGAACGGTCCCATGTTCGATTCCCACATCTACCGTATGAGAAAAGAGACTCTTCACTTCTTCAGGGGTTGCACTCGTTGCAATATCCACATCAGAAATCTCTTTTCCAAGAACCAAATCACGGACTGAACCACCCACAAAAACGGCTTCGTGTCCAGCTTCTTTTAACGTTTGTAGAACAGGGAGTGCACTAACGAAGAGCGGTACCGATTGAATATCAACTTTTCGTTTTAAATCACTCATCTTCTAACTCCTTTAATCGATTTGTTAGTTCCATAAAACGCTGAGAGTCCATAGATTCCAAAGCCTCATTGATTTCTGCTTTCAATTGCGAAATCAGCACTTCTTTTTGAATACTATCTAATTCATCCTCCACTACTTCCATTTCTTCTACTTCTGAGATGTAATAAGGATTTTTCTCTAACACTGCAAAACTCACCATGCTCTTATAGGCGTTTGGAAAATCTAATTCCACATAACAATCTTCTTTCCAATGAAGGCGCATATCATGAAAGGCTACTTCTGGATTATCGAATTTAGTTCCTTCTTTATAAAATAGGAACGATTCTTGAGCAGGTTTAATCGTTGAAAATAACATTCCTTTTGGAGTAGCGTCTACATGCTCCACGAAATGAATTTGTTTCAACAATAACTCATGGTTTAACAAGTAGTTCAGAATCCACAATGACTCTCTTCTTTTCAAAGAATGATTTGAAATGAACCACGAAATAAATTTCTTCTTCGTTTCTAAACTTGGGTTAAACAAAGTATCCCTCCTACTCTTCAAAAATAAATGTATAACGGATAAATTCAGGATTAAACGGATCTACCTTTAACGCTTCTTGTAAGGCTGGTGCTGCTAAATCTTTACGTCCTTCTTCAATCATAAAGCGGATATAATCTTCTAAGAATTCAACAGAACTTTCCCCGGCTTCATAGGCTTTTTGATAGTTCGTAAATGCCTCACCGTACTCTTCCATTGCTTCATAAGTTTTTGCAAACAAGTAAAGAATCACTGCATCTTCTTTGGTTTCTAGGCTTTCAAGGAATGCAATACTTTCCTCATATTCTTCTTCATCGTTTAAAGCTTCAACATAACTTGTCACATTAAGAATTGAATCGTTGTTGAGAGTTACCGCTTCTTTTAATTCTTGTAATCCAACTTTTGGATTTCCTGTTGCGATTTCAATTTGGCCAAGAATACGGTGTGCTTCATCGTTTAATTCATCAAAAGCAATCCATTTTTTCGCATAGTCTTTTGCTTCTTCGTCTCGTTTCAAGATTAAAAGACATTGAATCACATTTAGTGTCACTTCACTATTTTCAGGTTCCCGTTCTAGAAGTTCCATGTAATACTCGAGAGCTTTCTCATAGTTGCCTTCAATAGACTCATATGAGGCCATCTGGAACAATAAATCACTTGAGAGGCCATCGATGCTTTCTTCGCCAATAAATTGCTCTAATGGCTCTTTATCGCCCATTCTTAAAGTGGCTTCAACGTACAGTTCTTGTGCACGTTCTTCTTCGCCAGTTTCTCCTGGATTTTGTTTTAAGAAACGCTCCAAGAAAATTGCGCTACGTTCGAAACTTCCCGCTTCGAATAATAAAGTTCCAAGGTAAAAATCAATAATTGCTTCATCTGGATCCAAGTCTTTTGCTTTTAAGAGTTTCTTCTCTGCTAAGTCGAAATCTCCTTCTTCTCGGTACGCTTCCGATTGAACCACTAACACACTTGGGTAGTCTGGATCTGTTTCAGGAATATCATACAGAATCGATAACGCTTGATCTGTTTCTCCTTCAGCCACTAAAATCTCGGCTAATAAAATCGTCCAAATCGCTTCGTCTGGTTCCACTTCAGTAAGTCGCAATAAGGCACGTTTGGCTTCTTCGTAGAATCCAATCGATACAGAATAAGTCGCTAAATCTGCCATCTCTTGAAGATCTTTTTCTGGATCAAAATTGTCAAAAAAACGATGATAGTGTTCATAGACTTTATCAATATCTTGTTCTTGTAAGGCTTGTTCAATCGCTTCGATTACTTGTGTCATAATGTCTCCTTTTGCAGATGAACTGCATGTTAAATATGTATAGTTTTACACCAAAAAAAGAAGGTGTTATATAGAGTTAACTCTAATATAACACCAATTAAAACTTCATGCTATGAAAAATAATTCATTGGAATTATTTTTTAACTGCATCTTTAAGAGCTTTACCAGCTTTGAATGCTGGAACTTTAGAAGCTTTGATTTTGATTTCTTTACCTGTTTGAGGGTTACGTCCTTTACGAGCAGCGCGTTCGCGAACTTCGAAGTTACCAAATCCGATAACTTGAACTTTTTCACCTGCTTTTAAAGCTTCTTGAATTGTTTCGAATAACGCTTCAACTGTTGCTGAAACATCTTTCTTTGTTAATTGCGTTTTTTTAGCAACGCGATCTACTAATTCTGCTTTGTTAGCCATTTTAGTTTCACCTCCGTCAAATAAGAATTTCTATCAGAGTTCGTTGAGTGGTCCAACTTATCTGGAAATCGAAAATTAGTTTTGATTTCCTCTAAATTATACCATTCAACCTCAATAGTTTCAACGTTTTATATCCTGTTTTATAAGCTTGCTATGATTTTTTTTACTTTCTTTGACGCGTAATCATATGAATTGGTGTTCCCTCGAAGCCAAAAGCTGAGCGAATACGGTTTTCTAAGAAGCGTTCATATGAGAAATGCATCAATTCAACGTCATTTACAAAGGTTACAAATGTTGGTGGTTGAATCGCTACTTGCGTCATATAGTAAATCTTCAGGCGGTTCCCTTTATCCGTTGGAGTTGGGTTCATCGCGATAGCATCCATCAATACATCGTTTAGTACTGATGATGAAATACGACGTGAACGAACTTCATGAATCTCTTTAAGGATTGGTGGGATTTTTGAAAGACGTTGTTTTGTTTTTGCAGATACAAAGATAATCGGAGCGTATGATAAGTATAGGAATTCTTGACGAATCTTATCCTCAAACTCTTTATACGTTGAATTATCTTTTTCAAGCGTATCCCATTTATTCACTAAAATAACGACACCCTTACCAGCTTCATGAGCGTATCCGGCAATCTTCTTATCTTGTTCTTGAATTCCCTCTTCGGCATTCAAGACCACACAAACAATGTCGCTTCGTTCAATCGCTCTTAAGGCACGTAAGACACTATATTTTTCAGTTGATTCGAAGACACGACCTTTCTTACGAATACCGGCAGTATCAATCATCTTAAAGACAGTACCTTCTTCATCCTCGAATGTCGTATCGATGGCATCACGAGTCGTACCTGCAACATTCGATACAATTACACGTTCTTCACCAAGCATCGCATTCACTAAGCTTGATTTCCCTACGTTTGGACGTCCGATGAAACTAAACTTAATGACATCTTTATCCTCTTCGTCTCCTTTATCTTCAGGGAAAGCTTTAACAGCTGCGTCTAATAAGTCTCCAAGACCTAGCCCGTG
Organism: uncultured Granulicatella sp.; assembly: GCA_934193545.1. Taxonomy (GTDB): domain Bacteria; phylum Bacillota; class Bacilli; order Lactobacillales; family Aerococcaceae; genus Granulicatella. Next base: position 24,501 of record CAKPVL010000005.1, read on the forward strand.
ACTTCCTGAAATTGGGAAGGGTTCACCGAATCCTAATGCATAGAAATCAAAAATCTCAGAACGCAATTCAGGATTATCGACTTTATTAACAGCTAGTAAAACTGGTTTATTTGTACGATAGAGTAATTTTGCAATGTGTTCGTCAGTCGTTGTCACGCCCTCTTTCACACTTGTAAGGAAGATAATCACATCTGCTTCTTCCATCGCAATCTCTGCTTGCATACGGATGTTTGACATAAACGGTTCATCCGTAATATCAATTCCACCTGTATCAATAATATTAAATGAGTGACCTAACCACTCACCTTCAGAATAGATACGGTCACGAGTGACTCCGGCGATATCTTCTACGATAGAGATACGTTCTCCGACAATACGGTTAAAAATTGTAGATTTTCCGACATTTGGTCTTCCTACAACGGCAATAACTGGTGTTGACATACTATTCCTCCTTTTTCTCTAATTCTATCATAAAAATAGTCTGGAACCAGTCCAGACTATTTCCACTTAACTTTTATTTGAATGTTATTCTTCAACTTTAAGTTCAGAAAGTTGATCACCTAAACGATCTGCTAAAGAGAATGAAACATCTTCTTCAGGTAATTCGTAAGTTTCTTCAACCACTTCTTCAACTTCTTCTTTTTCAGGTTTTGGAGCTTCTTGTAAAGCTTTAATACTTAAAGAAATACGTTGTTGTTCTGGATGAACTTCAAGAACTTTCACTTGAACTTCTTGACCTTCTTTGAGAACTTCATGCGGTGTTGCAATATGTTGGTGAGCGATTTGTGAGATATGAACTAATCCTTCTACTCCAGGGAATAATTCAACAAATGCTCCGAATGTAGTTAGACGTTTTACTAAACCATCTAATACAGAACCAACTGCTGCACGTTCTTCAATGTTGTCCCATGGTCCTGCTAATGTATCTTTGATTGATAATGATACACGTCCGTTTTCTGGATCTACTGAAATAACTTTTGCTTGAACTTCTTCGCCAACTTTTAATTTGTCGCTTGCTTTTGCAACGTGCTCATGAGAAATTTGTGAAATGTGAACTAATCCATCCACACCACCTAAGTCGATGAACGCACCGAAGTTTGTTAATCGAGCAACTTTACCAGTCACTACAGAACCTTCTTGAATTGCTTCAAATACAGCTGCACGCTTAGCTGCTTTTTCAGCTGCAACTAAGTTTTTACGTGATAAGATTAAACGATTTTCGCTTGGTTCGATTTCAACGATTTCAAAAGCTAATGTTTGGCCTTTGAATTGAGCTAAGTTATCAACATAGTGGTCTGATACCATTGAAGCTGGCACGAAAGCTCGAACTCCTGCATCCACTACTAAACCACCTTTAACAGCATCCACAACTGGAGCTTCGATGATTTCTTTGTTATCGAATTTAGCTTGAATTTCTTCCCAAACTTTACGTGCATCTACACGTTTTTTAGAAAGTAAGAAACTTCCATTTTCTTTATCTTTGATTTGTTTGATGACTACTAAATCAACAACATCTCCTACAGCTAAAACGTCTTCTACACGTTCAACTGGTGATGTAGATAATTCATTGAAAGGAATAACCCCTTCAACTCCTCCACCGATAATTCCGACGATGGCTTGTTTATCTTGTAGAGTTAATACTTCACCTTGTACTAAATCTCCGATTTGAATATCTTTGACGATATCGAGCGCATCTTGCATTGTTTGTAATTCTGACATGTGACTTCCTCCTAAGCGCGACAATTCATGCGAACATCAAGTTTGATTTTTGTGCAAAATAAAACTTTTTATCCACTTACAATCATACCACTAAATGAAAACGAATTCTAGTGTTTTTGTGTAAAATCTGGTTAATTCGTTAACTTTTCTTGGATAAGATTCGTAATTTTAGAAACGACTTCTTGAATTGATAGGCTTGTCGTATCGATTTCAATTGCATCATCCGCTTTTTTCAAAGGAGACTCTTTACGAGTACTATCTAAGAAGTCACGGTGAGCAATCTCTTCTTCCAATTTTTCAAGAGATAATTCAATGCCCTTTTCTTGGTTTTCTCTGAATCGACGAAGCGCACGTTCTTTTACAGATGCTACTAAGAAAATCTTCAACTCAGCATTTGGAAGCACTACTGTACCAATATCGCGACCATCCATAATGATGGAATGGTTCTCTGCAATCTCACGTTGCATTTGTACAAGTTTTACACGAACTGCTTTAATCGCTGAAACTTCCGATACATTTCGTGTCACTTCAAGATCACGAATCTCACGAGTCACATCTTCCCCGTTTAAGAAAACGAGTTGGCCATCTTCAGTATTTTTAAAACTGATGACTAAGTTTTCGAGCAATTCATCGATTGCTGACGCATCATCTACTGAAATATTATTTCTTAAAAATGCCAATGTTGTAGCACGATACATCGCACCAGTATCTAGATAAAGAAAACCAGTTTCTTTCGCAATCAATTTTGAAATTGTACTTTTCCCAGACGAAGCTGGTCCATCAATAGCAACTTGCATATTCTCTCTCCTTCTCAAAAAGAAAGCCTGAAACGTCTTGCGTCTCAGACTTCCGCTAATATAGTTCTGTATTATTGTGCAACTTTTAATGTTGTTCCTGGAGCAATGTTATCCCCTGTAAGACCATTAATTTGTTTTAATGTCGCAACGTCCATACCATGGTTTACTGCGATACGGTATAAAGTATCTCCAGCTTTAACTGTATATGTTCCATAGTTACCATTTTGTTGCGCTTGAGTTGTTGGTGTTTGTTGAGTTGTTTGAGCTTGACGAGGAGCTGTTGTTGTAGCTTCGTTAGCTGTAGTAGTAGCTTCTTGTTTTGTTGTAGCTGCTGTTGTTTCTGGAGTTGCTGTTGTAGTTTCAACAGTCTTCGTTAACATTACATCATCAGCTGTTCTTGGTTTTACTTGATTACTGTTATTGCTAATTGAGAACCACATCATAAATAATAATGGTGCAACAATTACAATAAGGAACACAAATAATAACACATTTGATAATGGTGCTACTGCTTTTCCACCTGAGTTTCTAGCACTACGAGAGAATTGACGATTCTTTAAATTCTCATCTTCTCCAAATTTTCTTTCCCATGGTTGTTCTTCTGTTTGATTTAAATCTTCATTATTATTAAAGTTATCGCTCATTCAAAAATCCTCCTAATTTGACCCAATGCTATCCTCAGTCAATTCACTACACAATATAGCATATTCTTACACTCAGGGCAAACTTTTACTTTAGTACTATTGTAGCATAAATTCTCAAAAAATCACTCTATTTAATCATAGATTAAATAATTTCTTAAAGCTTTCTTCGAAGGTGTTTTTGCCATTTTCTTCTTCATTCCAATTTTCTGTTACATCCAGTAAAAATAAATCAAGATGCCTGCAACTGCTACACTTTCCACACGGTTCTTTTCGATTTTCTCCGAAGAACTGTGCTAAGTACTGTTCTTTACACTGATTCGTGGTCGCAAACTCTTCAATCTGCCCCACTTGTTTTAATTTACGCGTTCGCTGGAACTTGATAAACTCATTCTTTTGTTCATTATTCCAACGAAATGCATTCGCAATCTCTTTGATATTTTGATGCAGTTCCGTTTCTTCCTCGTCACCTGCTTCATACGACCGTTCGATTTTACGTCCCATTTCGGAAAAATCGTCCGGATGAACAAAAGCGATACAACGACTAAACTGCAGGTCTCTTCCAGCTCGGCCGATTTGTTGCACATAATCTTCAAGCGTTTGAGGAAGTTGATAATGAATAATTGTTCGAATATTCGACTGATTAATCCCCATTCCAAAAGCACTTGTCGCTAATAATATATTCAGTTCTCCCCTAAAGAATTTCTGCTGAATCGTTTGGCGATCACTACTATGTCTCTTGGAATGGAAGGTATCAATTTTTGTAAATCCTTCCTCTTGGAGCGATTCTTTTAACCCTTCAATCTCTTTAATCGTTGATGCATACACGATACAAGGATATTCCACACGCTTCAACAATTCAGAAAGCATCTTACTGCGGAGTCCTTCAACCGAAATAACATCAATTTCACGATTCTTCAAGAAGGCATGTCCTTGGAAATAAGTCACATCCTCTTTATTTAATCCTAAGAAGGTATAAATATCATGAATGACTTGAGTCGTCGCCGTTGCCGTTAACGCTAACGTCCTAGGACTTCCCAAACTCTTTCTCATCTTTCCGATAAATAGGTAATCACTTCTAAAGTCATACCCCCACTGCGATATACAATGCGCCTCATCGACGACGAGTAATCCTATTTCCAGTTTTGATAATTGCTTAAAGAATCTTGGTGCTTGAAGCATCTCCGGAGAAACAAAAATAAATTGATACTCCTTTAACGTACTTAAAATATAATTCTTCTCAGACTCTGACATAAGAGACGTGATGGCCACCGCTCTATGAATTCCTAGCTGTTTTAAACTAGCAACTTGATCCACCATTAACGCAATCAGCGGAGACACAATCACGACTCTGCAGTTTTCTTTGACGCCAATATATTGATAAATAAACGATTTCCCATTTCCTGTTGGTAAAATCGCAATCGCATCATGCCCTGCCTCAAGAGCGCTGATGACTTCCTGTTGTCCTTCTCGGAACTCATCATATCCGAATCGATTCAATATTGGATCCATGTCATTCACGCTCCTTTAAGGCCTTGATTTGATAGTATCTGAATAAGAAGAAATCCAGTTTTTTCCCTTCTGCTTCAAACTGGTCTTTAGCCTCTTTATACTTTGGATACTGCTCGTTTTCGAAAAGTTCTTTGTACGCCACGGCAGCCTTCGTTTCCTCTACACGTTTATAAAATGCATCTTTTGTAAGTAACAAATGCTTTAAGAGATGATCGTTAATCGTGCTTTCTTTGAGTTTACGTAGACGTGCAATCTCCGTTCGTTTTAATCCTTTTTCAAATAGACGAACGGTTTCTTGAACGGAACTCGTTTCATGAGAAATCCATTCAAACATTTTAGAAAACCATCCATAAGTGATTGGAGAATTTTCAGGTTCCTCAAAGACATCACTCACCCATTTCATGAAGACTAATCTTGAGAGAGGTTCACAGTCTTCAACCATGGTAAATTCCCATAACGAAACGAGCTCGTCTTCTAGAGCCGCTGTCGACTTAGCTCCATTAAAAAGCCCTACCCAATGTCCTTTCACAGATTCATCTTGTTTATCCGCCCAAACCTTGAACTCTTCAACAACACTACTAAACCAAACTGGTGTAATGTTCTCTTTTTCTTCTTTATACCATCGTTTGAATAATTGCTGTAACCATACATTTTGAATCAGAGGACGATAGCTTGTTTCTTCGTAGCGGTGATAACTAATCCATTCAATCCAGAGTCTTGTCACATCTCTTAATTGCACAAACGAATATGGATGCATCAAGTAATTGACAGGATGACTTCCGTTTGTCACAAGCGAAAATTCTGGAATTTCTTTAAGGAGTACTAATCCTGATTCATTTTCGCTAACTATTCTTTCACGGAAGAATCCATCTACTAATTGATGAAAGTACTCTTCTTTTAAATGAGGTAAACTAGCAAAAAACACTTCAGTTTTATCTTCTGTCACTCCAATTAAAGTCGACATGGTACGATTTCCCGTTAAAATACGATATAATCGATTTAACGGAACCACACCATACGACTTGATCGCATGTAATATCCAAATTTGATAAAAGGAGTACTGACTCATGGATAATAAATCCTCTCTTTCAAAAATTTATACAAAAGTTGATTGCGAGTCTTGCATCGCATGTGGCATCTGTCAACTACGTGCTCCTGAAATCTTCGAGTACGATGCTGAAGGGATTGCCTTTGTAAAACAAGACAACAATACCGGAACAGTTCCACTACCAGAAGATACGCTAGAAAAGTTCAAAGATGCTTATACAGCTTGTCCAACGGGAGCCATTAAACGAAAAAATAGCCCATTTAATGAAGAATAAATAAACAAAACGGACTCACAACAGTATGAGTCCGTTTTTCTTTTGTATGACTCCCTAAAAGAAATCTATTTTTCATCTAAAGCGAGCTTTCTTAGTTTCTGCACTTCGAATGAGCGTAATTCACGATAATCTCCAGGGCGTAAGTTTTCCAACGTTAAAAATCCAAACTCTTCACGTTTTAATTTTATAACAGGTAACTCCACTGCTTCAAACATACGCTTCACTTGATGGTTCCATCCTTCGTGAATTGTTAAAGCGACAATCCCTGTTCCTTTATCGGTATCCACCGATAAAATTTGAGCTCTAGCATTTGACGTTTTCTTGCCATCTAAGACAATTCCACGTTCCAATTGACGCATTTGTCTTGGCGTTGGAATTCCTTTAACTTTGGCGATATATTTCTTTTCTACGTGATGCTTTGGATGCGTCATTAAGTTTGAAAACTCACCGTCATTCGTTAACAAAAGAAGTCCTGTTGTATCGTAGTCCAAACGTCCCACTGGATACACGCGTTGTTCTACATCTTTAAAATAGTCTGTCACAACAGTTCTTCCTTTATCATCACTGGCACTTGAAAGCACGCCTTTTGGTTTATAAAACATGAAGTACACAGGTTCTTCTTTATAAATTGGAATACCATCTACCTCAATTTTATCGTTGGCACCTACTTTAAAGCCGAGTTCTCTCACAACTTCACCATTGACCTTCACACGGCCTTCCTGAATAAATGACTCACATTTTCTGCGGGATGCCACACCAGCGTGCGCCATTACTTTTTGTAATCTTTCCACAAAAAAACCTACTCTTTCTCTTCTTCTACTTCATGATGTTCTTTAGAGCGCATTTCCAGCTCTTCAAACAAATCATGATTATCTCTAAATAATTGATTAGCTTCTTCAGAATCTAAATCGAATAAATCTGAAGCATCTGGCAATGCATCTAGCGATTCTAATCCAAAGTAATCCATAAAATAAGCTGTTGTCTTATACAATTTTGGACGTCCTGGAGTCTCTAATCTTCCAGCCTCTTCAATTAAATCTCTTAGCAATAGTTTTTGAATCGAACCACTGCTTTGAACGCCACGAATCGACTCAATATCCACACGTGTGACAGGTTGCTTATACGCGATAATCGCTAACGTTTCTAGAGAAGCTTGAGACAATTGAGAAGAATATGGAGAAACCGCATATTTTTCGATATATGATTTTAAACTAGCCTTTGTCACAAGCTTATAATGAGAAGCCGTGAGAAGAAGTTCTAGTCCACTATTTTCGTCCTCTAAGCGTTTCTTTAATTCATCTAGTAACTGACGAACTGCACTTCTTTCGAGTTCTAAAATATAGCTTGCTTCTTCTAATGTAATCCCATCATCTCCAGCAACAAATAGTAAGCCTTCTAATACTGAAATGTAATTAGTCACTCTCTTTCTCCTTTTCTTGTCTTTTCTCAATCAAAATATCCTCATATGGAGAACTTTGAATAAAACGGACACGATGCTCCCGAACTAACTGTAACATCGCTAAGAATGTCGTTGTAATCGCATGCCTGTTGAACGCTGGGAAACATTCCTCAAACGGGACTTGTTTCTTATCTGTATGCTCGATTTTTGAAATAATCGAATCCATCAATTCTTCAACCGTATGCGTTTCATGTTGAATATTGGCCTTAAGCGGCATTTTCGCAATATTCTTACGCGCTAATTTCTTTAACGCATTCCATAAATCTTGAGTCGTCACTTCTCCTTCTTTTAAAGGAATGATTTCCTGCATCGAAGACAAGTCACTCGCTTCTTTCCCAAAGTGTAATCCCCTTAGGAAAGAAAGCTCCTCAAGTTTTTTAGCATTTTCTTTAATTTGTTGATATTCCAATAACTGTTGAACGAGCTGGTCACGAGGATCTTCTACAATTGGCTCCCCGTCTTCATCCAACTCTTCCAATTTTGGTTTTGGAAGAAGCATTCTTGCTTTGATTTCTAATAATGTTGATGCCATTACTAAATACTCGGCTGCCACTTCCAACTCCAAAGTTTTCATGGAATGAATGAAGTTCAAATATTGCTTCGTTAATTCATTCATCGGAATATCGTAAATATCGATTTTCATCTCACGAATCAGATGCAAGAGGACGTCCATCGGTCCTTCGTATTCAGCTACTTTAATTGTTAAATCTTCCATGGTTCCTCACTTACACGATGTTTATTCCATTTTGCGAGAATCACACTCGTCTCAATTGTTCCACTCAATACTTTATCTTCCATCTTTGCTAAATCTTCTAACATTTGGAATGTAATATTTTCCCCACGAAACGAAGGTGACACTGATAAGTATTTAATGACAATCGTGTCTGTTGTACTTTCTCCACCAATCAATCCAATAAAATTCTCGCTGTCACTTTCTTTAAAAAGCCAGCATTTGATGGATGGATTTGTCGCGATTTCTTCAATTTCCTCTTGCAATCGTTTAAAGTCCTTGAATTCTGGGATGTAAGAAAGTAATCCCATCACAATTTTTTTATTCGTTGCTGAATAAGGTACTAACAAATTCATTCCTCCTCGAGGTTCGTCTCTTAATATAAAACTAACACTTTACGAACCAATGATTTGAACACTTCTTTAACGCGTTGTGTTGTTTCTACCACTTCTTCGTGGTTTAAGTTTGCTTGCATTCCTGCAGCTAAGTTTGTGATACATGAAATACCAATTACTTTGATACCAGCGTGATTTGCTACGATAACTTCAGGAACTGTTGACATTCCTACAGCGTCCCCACCTACTGCTTGTGTGAAGCGGATTTCTGCTGGTGTTTCATATGTCGGACCAGAGTATCCCATGTATACTCCTTCTTTAATATTGATGTTTAATTCTTTAGCAGCTTTACGAACCACTTCTTGTCCATATTCGTGGTACGCATGGCTCATATCAGGGAAACGAGGTCCAAAGCGGTCATCGTTTGGCCCGATTAATGGGTTTGTACCAGTGTAGTTAATTTGGTCTGTAATAATCATTAAGTCCCCTGGTTCAAATGTTGGGTTTGCTCCACCTGCAGAGTTTGTAACAATAATCGTTTCAATATCTAAAAGTTTCATTAAACGAATTGGGAACGTTACTGTTTCCATATCGTAACCTTCATAGTAGTGGAAACGTCCGTCCATGATTAGAACTTGTTTCCCTTCTAATTCACCATATACAAGACGGCCAGCATGACCGACAACTGTAGAAACTGGGAAGTTTGGAATATCTTTGTAGTCAAAGATTAATGGGTTCTTCACTTCTCCAGCAAGTTCTCCAAGACCTGATCCTAAAATCATTCCGAAATCAATGTGACCAATACCTTTTTCTTGTAAAAACGTTTTTGTTTCAACTAATTGTTCGTATTTGCTCATGTTGTTCCCTCTTTCTATATTAGTTTAATTCTTTTAAGAAGCTTGTTCCGTTTCCAGTTGATGCTACACCAAAGTTTTCGCTAATTGTTTCTGCGATATCACTGAAGTGGCCTTCTGGTAAGTGTGTTGGGTGTTTCAATGATTTGCTGATGGCTAACACTGGAATGTACTCACGAGTGTGGTCTGTCCCTTTGAATGTTGGGTCGTTTCCGTGGTCAGCTGTGATAATTAATAAATCATCTTCTTGCATGTTTTCAACGATTTCTGGAATACGAGCATCAAATGCTTCAAGCGCTTCTCCGTATCCTTTTGTATTACGACGGTGTCCATAAACTGCATCGAAGTCTACTAAGTTTAAGAAACTCATACCAGTGAAGTCTTTCTTCAATACTTCCACTAATTTATCCACGCCATCCATATTGTCTTTTGTACGAACGAATTCAGTAATTCCTTGTCCGTTGAAGATATCGTTAATCTTACCAATTGCAATCACATCAAATCCATCTTTCTTCAAGAAGTCTAATGTTGTTTCGCCAAATGGACTTAACGCATAGTCATGACGGTTTGAAGTTCTTTGGAAGTTACCTGGTTCACCTACATATGGACGAGCAATGATACGACCAATCATATATGGATCGTCTTTTGTAATTTCACGAGCGTATTCACAAATACGGTATAACTCTTCTAGCGGAATAATGTCTTCATGCGCTGCAATTTGCATTACAGGGTCTGCAGAAGTATAAACGATTAAATCGCCTGTTTCCATTTGGTGTTTACCGTAGTCATCAATAACCGCTGTACCACTGTATGGTAAGTTACATACAATTCCTCTTCCTGAGAACTCAGAAATACGGTCTAATAATTCTTGTGGGAAACCATCAGGGAATACTCGGAAAGGAGTTTTAATATTTAACCCCATTAATTCCCAGTGACCTGTCATTGTGTCTTTACCAACAGAAACTTCTTCCAGTTTAGTATAGCTTCCTTCTGGATGTTCTACTGGTGGAACTGTTTTTAAAGGAGCGATATTTCCTAAACCATAACGTTGCATATTTGGTACGTTTAAGCCCACAGTTTCTGAAATATGACCTAAAGTATGTGAACCTGCATCATCAAATTTTGCAGCATCTGGTGCTTCTCCAATCCCTACAGAGTCCATTACAATGACATGTATTCTTTTAAATTTCATAGTTTCCATCTCCATTTTCTTTATTACGAACGAGGATGTGCTTGTTTGTAAATTTCCTTCATTCGTTCGTTTGTAATATGTGTATAAATTTGTGTTGTACTAATATCTGAATGTCCAAGCAATTCCTGAACAATTCGAAGGTCGGCACCCGCTTCTAAAATATGTGTTGCAAAGGAATGGCGCAATGTATGCGGGCTCACTTCCTTTGAAATCATGGCCGTCTGAACAATTTTCTTTAAATTCTTCCAGAAACCTTGACGCGTAAACGGACCGCCTCTGTGATTCAAGAACAAGACATTCGATAACTTCTTCTCGTCTTCTAGAGCAGGTCTTGCATACTCTAAATAGTTTTGAATCCAGTTGGTAGCTTCTTGACCGATTGGGATAATGCGTTGTTTATTCCCTTTCCCAATCGTTTGTAGGAATCCAAGTTCCAAATGCAAATCACTGAGTTCAATACTAATCAGTTCGCTCACACGCATCCCTGTTGCATATAAGAGCTCGAGCATTGCTTTATCTCTTAAGCCTAGAACCGTTGAGGTATCTGGTACCTCCAACAATCGATTGACCTCATCAATACTGAGCGCTTTTGGCAACTGCTTCTTCGGTTTTGGTGGATGAATTTGTTGCGTCGGGTCTTTTTCCACCATTCGTTCTTGTACGAGAAACTGGAAGAACTTCTTCAAACAGCTAATCATTCGGCTTGTTGAACTTACTGCATATTCATCTTTTTTCAGTTTCTGTAAAAACAATACCATCGTTGTATGGTCGACGTCTTGCAGACGTGTTACCTTTTGTTCTTCTAAGAACTGAGAAAACTTCTCCAAGTCCCGTTTATAACTGGCAACGGTATTATCGGATAGACCTTGAACGGCGATACTATCCAGGAAGTAGTGTATTTCTTTCATCTTCTACCCTTCCTTTTGCTGGCAATTTTTGCAAATTCCGTGGAACGTTAGACGATGATCGAGCACTTGAAACTGGAATTGCTCTAATACTTTTTGTTCAACATCAACGAGTAAATCCTCTTCGACTTCTTGAATCTGTCCGCATTTCACACATAAAAGATGATGAGCAAAATGACGATTAACGGTTTGTTTCAAATGATAACGGCCAATGCCATCATCAAACAGATTCCTAGAAATGATTCCTAAGTCGTTTAAAATCTCCAATGTTCGATATACCGTAGCTAGTCCAATGTCTGGATACTTCTGCTTCACGTACATGTAAATTTCTTCAGCCGTTAAGAGCTCATTCAGATGTTCTAGAAGAATTTCAACTGTTGCCTGTCTTTGCAGGGTCAGTTTAAAACCTTCTTCTTGTAATTTCTTTTGAATCCCTTCAATAGAAATAGATGACAAGCGACTCGCCTCCACTCATTATTCTTCAATCAGATGGATAAATCCTTCTTCTTGTGTAATTCGTTTTGCTTTTAATAAATTACCAATGGCACGTTTGAATTGCCCTTTACTAATTCCAAAAATCTCTTTAATTGTTTTTGGATCTGTTTTATCCCAATAAGGAAGTGTACGGGTTGGACGATTCTTCAACATCGCCACAATCATCTCTGCGTCGTCTCCAATGGCCTCGTGAGCACGTGGACGCATTGATACATTCAGTACCCCGTCAGGACGAAGACCAATCACACGAACGGTAATCTCTTCACCAAGCGTTGGTTCATATAAACGTTCTGAAGGATGCAAGAATAACTTATACCCTTCTGGTGTGAAAATCGTTGTCCCCACAAGTTTTACTTGTGTCACTGTTCCTGTTAAATCTTTATTCAATAATCCTTTATGACCACGAACAACTTTTTCATTTAATGCTTGACCGTCTCCCATCGTTGCCCATGTGCGGTCCTTTTTATCTTTAATTAAAGTGACATATAAACGATTATTTTTCTTTGGCCATAACTCTTTCATACTTGGAAGTTCATCCAATGAAACTACCATATCTTTATCTTCTAAACCAATATCCACGAATACGCCTAAGTCTTTTCTGACTTGTGTCACGCTTGCCCATCCATAACTTTCATTTGTTACTTCAGGAATGCGGAGCGTAAAGACTTTTTTACGCGAAGAATTCTCATATAAGAATCCCGTTACTACATCACCAATCTTTAGTGATTCGGTAGCATCGTCTTTTTTTAGACGGAATGTTTCTCCACTCTTTTGAACGAAAAAGTACTTTTCATTTTCATCCGTGATAATGGCTTGAACAACGGTCGATAATTCACTTGTCATAACAAACCTCCTTCTTCTACATTTGTCCTTTTATTTTACCACAAAATAGGGCTTACAGTCATTTATATCCTTGTATTTCTAACGATTTCTCTATATTTTATCAAATGGTTCCATATAACAAAAAAGCTTGAACAACTTTTTACGGTTTGTTCAAGCTTTTTATTATGATTTAAATGAATTATACGCGAGCAACTTTCATCATGTTTGTTGTTCCTTTAATTCCTAAAGGTACACCAGCAGTGATGATGACTAAATCGCCTTCTTGAGCATTGTGATTTTCACGAACAGCTTGCATACAGATTTCGAACATTTCATCTGTAGAATGTGCGCGTTCAACGATAACTGGTTTAACACCCCAGATTAATGCCAATGCACGTTGTTGACGTTCAGAAGAAGTCACACCTAAGATTGTTGCGTCAGGACGGAATTTAGAAATCATTTTTGGAGTATGTCCTGATTCAGTTGCAGCAACGATTGTTTTCACTTTTAAGTTTTTAGCTGTATGAGCTACTGAACGGCCGATTGCTTCTGCCACATCAGTTTCATCGAATGCTTTTAATTTGAATTTGTCACGTACACGAATTTCTTGTTCTGTACGAACACAGATGTTAGCCATTGTACGAACTGCTTCAACTGGGTAATCCCCTGCTGCAGATTCACCAGATAACATAACTGCATCTGTACCATCGAAGATAGCGTTCGCTACGTCACCAACTTCCGCACGTGTTGGACGTGGGTTACGTTGCATTGAATCTAACATTTGAGTAGCAGTGATAACTGGTTTACCTAAAGTGTTACATTTCTTGATTAACATTTTTTGAACGATTGGAACTTCTTCCGCAGCGATTTCAACACCCATGTCACCACGAGCAACCATTAAACCATCAGATAACGCTAAGATTTCGTCAATGTTGTCGATACCTTCTTGGTTTTCGATTTTTGGAATGATTTGGATGTGAGTTGCGTTATGTTCTTTTAATAAATCGCGAATTTCTTGAACGTCTGAAGCACGACGAACGAAACTTGCAGCGATAAAGTCGATATCATTTTCAATACCGAAGATAATATCTGCACGGTCTTTTTCAGTGATACCAGGTAATTTTGTTTTAACGCCAGGAACGTTAATTCCTTTTTTGTTTTTAACAACACCACTGTTGTTTACTACGCAGACGATTTCTCCATTTGCGTGGTCCACTTCAGTAACAGCTAACCCTACTAAACCATCATCTACTAAGATAATTGATCCAGGTTTAACATCGTTAATTAATTCTGGGTAAGTGATAGAGAATTTTTCTTTAGTTCCTAACACTTCAGTCATTGAAATACGAACAACGTCTCCAGTGTGGAATTCAATCGCACCATTTTCCATATCATGAGTACGGATTTCTGGTCCTTTAGTATCTAAAAGAATCGCGATAACGCGGCCTGTTTCTTTACGGATTTTTTTGATTGTGTTGATACGTGCTAAATGTTCTTCATGGTCACCATGAGAGAAGTTTAAACGCGCAACGTTCATTCCTGCTTCTGCTAAAGCTGCTAATTTTTCTGGCGCTTCACTAGCAGGTCCAATAGTACATACGATTTTAGTTCTTTTCATTTTTTCTTGACTCCTTTAGTTTGTTTTAGAATGAAATTTCTTTATTTAGTTGATACAACTCTAAGTTAGGTAAATGTTTGCCGTTTGCTAATGTTTCAACGATATCGCTATAGATAATTTGTTCTGCTTTCACGCCGACACACACGCCACCGATATCTTCTTTTAATAAATCGATTGCTTTGGCACCCATACGACTTGCAAGTACACGGTCACGAGCACTTGGAGCTCCACCACGTTGAACGTGTCCTAATACTGTAACACGTGTATGGAAGTCACTATCGTATTCACGGAGTTTCTTAGCAAGTTCGTCACCAGACATCACACCTTCTGCAAGAATGATTAATGTATGTTTCTTACCGTTCAAGCGACCTTGTTTGATTTCTTTAGCGACAGTTTCTAAATCAAAATCTTGTTCTGGAATCAAAATTTGTTCTGCACCACTGGCAACCCCTGTCCAAAGTGCGATATCTCCAGCACGACGACCCATAACTTCAACGATAAACGTACGAACGTGTGATGTCGCAGTATCACGAAGACGGTCTAGCGCTTCTAATACAGTATTGATGGCAGTATCAAAACCGATTGTATATTCCGTACCTGGAATATCATTGTCGATTGTTCCTGGAACCCCAACAGTTGGGAAACCAAGTTTTGTTAAGGCAACGGCCCCTTGATAGCTTCCGTCACCACCGATAACAACAAGACCTTCAATACCGAATTTCTTTAATTGTTCGATTCCTTTTTCTTGTCCTTCGCGGTTTGCGAATTCTGGATAACGTGCAGAATACAAGAATGTACCCCCGCGACCAATCAAGTCACTCACGTCTGACGGATTTAATTTACGGATATCACCAGCTACTAACCCGGCAAAACCATAGTTAATTCCGTATACTTCAAAACCTTCATAAATACCCTTACGTACAATCGCACGTACAGCGGCATTCATCCCTGGAGCATCTCCTCCACTTGTTAAAACAGCAATGCGTTTCACAAAGATTCACCTCTTAGATTTATTTTTACTGGAACAAGCCCATTTGTTCTCATTTTATCACTTTTTTAAACAAATGTCTTTCATTTTCATAAACTTTTTCAATTTACAATTTTTATACATTCTTTATCTAAAATGTCAATAAGACTAGGGATTAGCTTCGACTCAAGGTTTACACCGTTTGCAAAAGAATTCTTTACAAGCGTTTTACTATTCACGAGGAATAATTCAACAGGTGTCACCCCTTTATATTTAGTGACGAGCTGCTTAATTTCTGCATAGACTTCTGGAGTATGTTTCTCCGGACGAATCGCAATTTTCAATATCTTGGCAGAATCTTCAAGTAGTTTTTCTGCAAAACTCATCGGATACATACGGTTTAATTGCAATTGCCACTGTCCCTTTTGCCCTCTTTTTACACGACCTTCCGCAAGAACCATCGTGTTTTGTTGAAGGTGTTGATAGACTTCGGCCAGCGTAGACGGAAACACGACAACATCCATCATTCCAGATGCATCTTGAAGTGTGACATACGCCATCTGCTCTCCTTTACGAGTCGAGATTTTGCGAATGTCCACAATCATCCCTACAAATCGCATATACCCTTCTTCAAAAACGGTTTGAATCGGAGTAATCCATCCACTCTTAACAAGTGGGTCGTATTTTGAGGAAGGATGAGGAGAAACTGAAAATCCAAGGACTTCAATTTCTTCTTCAATTCGTTGCAGGAGTGGTTCTTCTTCCACATGAGTGAACGCCACTTCTAAGTCATCTTCTAGCGATAAATTCAAACCGTGGAACTTCACACTCTTCGCTACAGCATCCACATTTGCCTTCAGCGTTGCCCTTGTTTCACCAAACTCATCAAAAGCCCCTGCATTAATTAACGCGAGTAATAGCGGTTCTTTCGTATATTGAGCGCCCATTCGGTAAGCAAAGTCTTGGAAACCTTTGAACGGTCCATACTCATAACGGTTCTTCACGATACTTTCCACAAAATCTCGACGAATCCCCTTAATGTTATTGAGTCCGACAATAACGCCACTATCGTCTGCCACAAAGTCTGCATAACTACGATTAATACTTGGTGGCAAAATCTTAATTCCTAACTGGCGTGCTTCAACAAGATAGTCTTGCAACTTCGCTGACTTCGCGCTCGCGTTTTGGAATAATGCGGTAAAGAATGCTGTTGGATAATTTGCTTTTAAGTAAGCTAATTGATAAGACAACATCGCGTAAGCCACCGCGTGTGATTTGTTAAATCCATAGTTGGCAAACTTTTCGATATAGTCATAGACCGTCTCGGCATCTTCTTTTTTGTACCCTTTTGAAAGTGCTCCGTGCACAAATTTTTCTTTTTGTGCAGCAATCGCATCACTATTTTTCTTCCCAATCGCACGACGTAAAATATCGGCTTCTCCTAGAGTAAAGCCTGCCATTTCACTAGCCGCCTGCATAACTTGTTCTTGGTAAACCAAGATACCGTATGTCGGTTCAAGAATCTTTTGCAGCGACGTGTGAGGATACTGAACAATTTCCGTTCCCTTTTTACGATTAATAAAGTGCGGAATTTGTTCCATTGGACCTGGACGATAAAGTGCAAGAACTGCTACTAAATCTTCGAACGCTGTTGGTTGCATATCCTTCAAGACACGACGAATTCCGTCTGACTCAAATTGGAAAATCCCGTTCGTTTGTGCCTTCTGGAAAAGTTCAAATGTACGCGCATCGTCTAAAGGAATCTTCGTAATATCAATTGCTTTTTTCGTAATCTTTTGTGTTTGTTGAATCGCCTTATGAAGCAATGTCAGGTTGCTTAACCCCAGTAAGTCCATCTTAAGAAGACCCACTTTTTCAACAGCCTGCATCGCATATTGAGTAAGCATCCAATCGGCTTCTTGAAGTGACGCTGAATACCCTTTGTCTCGTTTCATTAAAGGAACGGTCTTCGTCAACGCATCTTGCGATAACACGACTCCGGCCGCATGGACAGATGAATGACGCGGAAGACCTTCAAGCGCTTTTGCCACTTGATAGAGCTTGCGATTACGTTCGCTACTTTCCACATGTTCTCTAAACGCCTTATTTTCTTTATAAGTCTGCTCTAGCGTCACTTTCCCTTGAGCGATATTGTTTGAAAACTTCTGAACCGTAATGATGTTTTCGCCAAAGACTTTACATACATCACGAATCACTTGCTTCGCCCCGAGCGTACCAAACGTTACAATTTGCGCTACATTTTGATTGCCATATTTTGACACAATATAAGCTAAAATATCTTCACGCTTATCATCCGGGAAATCCAAGTCGATATCGGGCATCGTATAGCGTTCACGGTTTAAGAAACGCTCAAATAGCAAGTTATAACGAATCGGATCAACGCCTGTAATATGCAAGAGGTACGCAACAAGAGATCCTGCCGCAGAACCACGACCTGCCCCTGTTTGAATGCCTTGTTCTCGCGCATGACGCATAATATCCCAAACGATTAAGAAGTAATCATCAAATCCCATTTCATGAATAACAGCTAATTCTTCTTTAAGGCGATTTACATAAACAGGTGTCGTTACTCCCATCTCAAGCATCGCGGCTTCACATAGTTCATAAAGGAACTGTGCACTCGTCTTTCCACCTGGCACTGGGAATTTAGGAAGCATCGTATCTCTTAGAGGAATTTCCACCACTAAGTCCTTTGTAAATTGTTCTAAGTTAGAAAGAAGGACTCCACCTACTGCTGCTTGGAACACCTTCGTCATCGAAGTCGCTTCCGGTAAGGATTCGCTTCCTGTCGCATCTTCTTGTGTAAACGAAAGAGTTTCCCCTAATCGAATCGCTTGTAACACTTTCCATGGGAAATAATCAGTTGTATTTAAGTAACGTGAGACGCTAAAGGAAACTGGAATGACACCAGCAGCTTCAATCCCTTCACGCATCGTGTCGAACTCACCGCGTTCAACCATTTCACGAGTAATCCCTACGGCAATCTCAATACCATCATACTCTTCCTTCACAGCTCCCAGAACTGCTTCGAGTCTGCCCTTAGAATGCGCCGCAACCCACTCACTGTCCATTGGAGGAAGAACAATTTTCACGTCTTCGCTATGAGTGGCAATCCACTCCGTCATTTCCTTTGTCCAAGTAAGTCCTTGTTGATAAAGGGTTGAAAGTTTCAGGAGGGATTCGTACCCCTTCGCGCCTTTTGCGTAGACAACAAGCATTTCTTTTTTAGAAGCATCACTCTTCCATGCAACCTCGAATGTACATCCTAGAATCGGTTGAATTCCATTTTGAATACAGCGCTCATAAAACTCCACTGCGCCGTGCAGCACGCCATCATCTGTTAGGGCCAATTGTTTATAACCTAATAATTTTCCAGTCTCTACATACTCATTTAAACGAATCGTACTCTTGAGTAATGAATAGCTACTGAATACTTGTAAAGTTGTAAATGGCATAGGGTTCCTCCTCTCGTATTAGTCGTCTTATTATAGCATATCTTCCCCATTCGCGCTCCCTTTTGGAAAGTTTTTCGGCCCATCTATTGTCAAAAGAATCTTGCTTGTACTATAATGGGAAATGAAAGAAGGGTTGTCCGTGAAATATATTGTTACCATCATATGGGGATTGATACTTAGCCAAGTTACTTATTATTTAGGAAGTGCACTCTCTCAAACACCTTACAACGTACAAAGCGCCGTAATCGTAGGAGTGCTCGTAACCGCAGCTATCTTTATCATCCAACACGTGTTTATGAAATCAAAAGAAAACAGAAGTTAAGCTTTGAACCTTAACTTCTGTTTTCTTATTTTTAAGCACTCTCTAACGTTCTACTTCTTTAGCACCGTTTCGCATAAAAGCACAAAAAGACCGAGGACAAATCTCAGCACGGTCCAATTCCATCGCCTGTAAATTCACACTAGAAAGCACTCACTTAGAACGTCCATCTTCTTTTAGCAATGCTTCGTATAAATGCACAAAAAGACCGTGGGCAAATGAAGAAGCATGGGGATTCTATGGTAGGAGTAATAGTGACTAGTAACCGATGCGAATTAGAACCTCTTGAAAATTTATTTTCTAGAGGTTCTTTGAGGCTCGGTAGGTGGGAGACCTTGGCTCCCACCGGTACAACTATTACCACTACCATGAAGACATCCCCATGCTTCAATATTTGACCTACGGTCAATTTCTCTTTATTTATGCACAAACATTGCATCGCCAAAACTAAAGAAGCGGTAACGTTCTTCGATGGCGTGCTGATACGCTTCTAGTGTGAATTCACGTCCAAGATAAGCGCTGACAAGCATAACAAGCGTTGATTTTGGCAAGTGGAAATTCGTTACAAACGCATCCACCACACGGAACTCATACCCTGGAGAGATGAAAATATCCGTCCAACCACTCGCAGGCACCACATGTCCATCATTGTCTCTGGCTACTGTTTCTAGTGTACGAATCGAAGTCGTACCAACGGCAATGACACGTTTACCAGCTTTTTTAGTCGCTTCAATCATGTCTGCAGTTTCTTTTGACACATTATAATACTCTGAATGCATCTTGTGGTCTTCTAGTGAATCCACAGAAACAGGTCTAAACGTTCCAAGACCAACGTGCAATGTAACTGGAACAATATTCACGCCCTTCTCACGGATTTTTTGCATTAATTCTTCCGTAAAGTGCAATCCAGCTGTAGGTGCTGCTGCAGAACCATTTTCTTTTGCATAAACGGTTTGATAACGTTCTTTATCTTCTAAACGTTCTTTGATATATGGTGGCAATGGCATTTCACCAAGAGATTCCAACACTTCTAGGAATACTCCTTCGTACGAAAACTCAATAATACGTCCACCCTGTTCTAATTCTTCGACAACCGTTGCTTTAAGTCTGCCATCTCCAAAAGAAACAACACTACCTACTTTCATACGTTTGGCAGGTTTCACAAGTGTTTCCCACTTGTCGCCTTCCGTATTCGTTAATAGTAAGACTTCAATATGAGCGCCCGTTTCTTCTTTTGTTCCATAAAGACGCGCTGGAAGTACACGCGTGTTATTCACAACAAGTGTATCTCCTTCTTCTAATTCATCTAATAAATCAGAAAAATGTTTATCTTCAATGCTATGTGTTGTTTTATCCACCACTAATAAACGTGAAGACGTACGGTCTTTCAATGGCGTTTGAGCGATTAATTCTTCGGGTAAATCGAAGTCAAAATCTTTCGTTGTATAGTTCATTTCTATTTCCTTCCTTACGACATGGGATATAAGCGTCCTAAGTGAGCATATCCTTCTGGCGTCACCACACGACCGCGTGATGTCCGTTTTAAAAATCCAATTTGTAATAAATATGGTTCATACATATCTTCGATAGTTTCGGCGTCTTCTGAAATATTCGCCGCAATGGCTCCAAGTCCAACTGGGCCACCATCATATAAATCAATCATTGCTGTCAATAATTTACGGTCGATATGGTCTAAGCCTTTAGCGTCTACTCGCAACACTTTTAGGGCTTGCTGCGTAATTTCTTTTGAAATCATGCCTTCTTCGTATACTTGAGAAAAATCTCGTACACGCTTCAAGAGACGGTTCGCAATACGCGGTGTTCCACGAGAACGAAGCGCAATCTCAAGAGCGGCTTCCTCTTTAATTTCACTATCAAAAACATTAGCACTACGTTTTACAATCTCAGCTAGAGATGCCTCATCGTAATACTCCATATGTTCCACAATTCCGAAACGGTCACGAAGCGGTGCAGAAAGTGCACCTGCACGAGTCGTCGCACCAATCAAAGTAAACGGCGGCAATGGGAAATGCACCGGATGCGCTGTTGGCCCTTGTCCGACCACAATATCCACGAAGAAATCTTCCATCGCTGAATACAGCATCTCTTCCACAACTCGTGGTAAACGGTGAATCTCGTCGATAAATAAGACATCCCCTGCTTGTAAGTCATTTAAGAGCGCCACTAAGTCTCCTGGACGTTCAATGGCTGGTCCACTTGTCGTCTTAATGCCGACTTCTAATTCATTCGCAATGACCATCGCAAGTGTCGTCTTCCCAAGTCCTGGAGGTCCGTATAGTAACACGTGATCCAAGGCTTCAGAACGACTGCGGGCCGCTTGAATATAGACGGCAAGCTCTTCTTTTACTTTTTGTTGACCGATATACTGTTGCAACGTCTGTGGGCGCAGTGATAATTCGGCTTGTACTTCCCCTTCGTCAAGCGGGTTTCCGTCAATAAAACGTTCTTCCTCCACGATAATCCTCCATTATTTCATTAATAGTTTAAAGGCTACTTTTAATGCCTCTTGCGTCGTACTTGGAGCAGCTGCTTCCAGCGACTTCCAAATCTTCGTAATTTCCTTTGCAGAATAGCCAAGGCCCAGTAAGGCTTCTTTTGCTTCTTCCAGTGTTGCTTGGTTTGTTGAAACAACTACTTTCGTCGTTTCTTCAGGGACAGCTTCAAACTTCCCTTTCAAGTCCAAAATAATTTGTTGTGCTGTTTTCTTCCCAACGCCTGGGAATTTCGTTAAATAAGTGACATTGCCACTTTCTACAGCGTTCACGAATCCTTCTGTATCGTCATTGGCTAAAATACTCATCGCACTCTTTGGCCCGATACCAGAAACGCTAATTAAACGTTGGAATAATTCTCGCTCTTCGCTTGAGATAAATCCGTATAAGGTAATTGAATCTTCACGAACGACTTGTTGCACTAATACTTTAATTTGTTTCTTTAGAGAATCTTGTAGGCGGTATGGGTTGGCAAAGACCACTTGATACCCTACGCCATGCACATCTACAACAATGGCTGTTGGTAAGATATGCGCTAACTCTCCATTTAAATATTCATACATGAATGATGCTCCTTTTTTGTCTATATCAGAACAATTTTAGCATAACAGGAAGGTCTAGGGCAAATGTCTGTTCGCATATTGTTCAAAAAAGCAGCCCCTTTTCGAAAGAGACTGCTTCTAAAAGTTAAGTTTTTAGTTTTCATTATGCATTTAATAATGCTTCTGCTTGTTTTTCAAGGCCTGTTACTACTTCATCGCTTAATGTAACAACGCCTGTTCCCCAAGCTTCAGGGTTAATTTTAGCACCAGTGAATTCACCCACGACTTGCATGCGAATGAATGGTAATAATGCGTTATAAGCTGCAAATAATGGTTCATGTCCTGCATTTGCCATTGCTGATACAGTTACAACTTTATCTTGCAAAATAGATGGTCCATGTGTATCTGATAAATCTAACGCACGGCTCATCCAGTCTAATAAGTTTTTCACTGTTCCAGGAATTGCAAAGTTATATGCTGGTGAGAAGATCCATACTGCATCTGCTTTACCGAATGCGTCTCTTGCTGCTTGTACTTCTGGTAATACTGGAGTTTCTAAGTCTTGGTTCATTAATGGAAGTTTTGAGTAATCTAAGTAAGTTACTGATGCTTTTCCTTCTAAAATACGTTCTGCTTTTTCAGCCATTTGGTGGTTGAAGCTACCTTTACGTAAGCTACCTACTACAAATAAAATGTTTTTCATATTCATATCCTCTTTTCATCTTTTTCAGCCAAGAAAGTGACGTCTTCTCTCTTGGAACTGTCATTAGATTATCATCACTTAAACGTTAAAGCAATTTATCTGCTCACAAAATTTTTT
The DNA here is from genome assembly GCA_934193545.1 of uncultured Granulicatella sp. Classification (GTDB taxonomy): domain Bacteria; phylum Bacillota; class Bacilli; order Lactobacillales; family Aerococcaceae; genus Granulicatella. Next base: position 47,539 of record CAKPVL010000005.1, read on the forward strand.
TATTCTACTTAATAGAAAAAGGCCTACAATCGTTGATATTACAGTGTTTTAAAAACAAAAATAAAAATATCATTATAATGTATACGTTATAATGATAAAAAAATTTTCGACGAAATTTAGAGATAATCATACAAAGGAATGAGTGAATGTGAATTTATCGTGATGTTATAATTCATTTCGCTTTTAAATAAGAATAATCTAGTCTCTTTTTGTGAATTGCTTAATTTATACTATTTTTTATATGTAACATATGCTACAGTCGATATATAAACATCGATAAGGAGTGTTCTTATGTCAGAAAAACGTTTAACACGTAAAGTAAATGAAAAGAAAATCGCTGGAGTATGTGCTGGTGTAGCTGATTACTTCGGACTAGACGTAGCAATGGTTCGTCTTGGATGGGCTCTTTCATTCTTATTAGCCGGTGCTGGTGGTTTCTTATACGTACTATTATGGTTCTTATTACCAGAAGCTGAATAATAAAATAATGTGCAGGCAGAGATGTCTGCTTTTTTTGTGCTTGAAAAATGAGCTCACAGGCCCAAAACTTCGCACTGTGCAGTTTTGCTTCCCAGAATATCCGCACGACTATTCTCTCACACCGCTCAGTAGCTTATTGATGTTCTTTTCATCACTCGTGATTCGAGAACGTCTAATAAGCCTGTATAAATAGAAAAACGACTCACAAGTGAGTCGTTTTGTGTATTTGAGTTCGCCATCGCAGAAATCGCGTCCACTTCCCGAAACGTACGCAGAAATCGCGAAGTCTCGCATCGCTCAGTAGCTTATTGATGTTCTTTTCATCACTCGTGATTCAAGAACATCTAATAAGCCTTGAGGGGGAAAGACGACGAAGCAAAAATGACTCGCACTGCGAGTCATTTTTTGTCTTCTGTCTTTCTCCCTAGTTTTCCATCAACGCTTGGTTAGCTGTAATGATCGCTAATTTGTAGACGTCTTCTTCGTTACATCCACGTGATAAGTCAGAGATTGGTTTGTTTAATCCTTGTAGGATTGGTCCGATTGCTTCGAAGTTACCGAAACGTTGTGCAATTTTGTATCCGATGTTACCTGATTGGATTTCTGGGAATACGAATACTGTTGCTTGTCCAGCTACTGGTGAATCTGGAGCTTTTTGTTTACCAACGCTTGGTACGAATGCAGCGTCGAATTGTAATTCTCCGTCGATGTTGTAGTTTGGAGCTAATTCTTGAGCGATTTTAGTTGCTTCAGCTACTTTTAATGCTTCTTCAGATTTAGCAGAACCTTTTGTTGAGAAGCTTAACATTGCAACGTTTGGTTCGATACCGAATAATTCAGCTGTTTTAGCAGATTCAACTGCGATTTCAGCTAATTCTTGTGCGTTAGGGTTAATGTTGATTGCGCAGTCTGAGAATAAGTATTTCTTAGATTTGTCGCTGTTGATCATGATGAACGCACCACTTGTACGAGATACTCCTGGTTTTGTTTTGATGATTTGTAATGCTGGACGTACAGTGTCCCCTGTTGAGTGAACAGCACCAGATACTAATCCGTCTGCTAAGCCCATGTATACCATCATTGTTCCGAAGTAAGTTACGTCACGTAATAATTTTTGTGCATCTTCTTCAGATACTTTACCGTTACGACGTGCTACAAAGCTTGCTACCATTTCTGCATATTTATCGTCTGCATAAGTTTCAGGATCGATAATTTCTAAATGAGAAATGTTAAATCCACGAGCGTTTGCTACTTCGTTAATTGCGTCGACATTTCCAAGTAAGATTGGTTTGCAAAGTCCATCTGCTAATAAACGAACAGCTGCACCAATAATTCTTGGTTCATCTCCTTCTGGAAATACGATTTTAACGTCTTTCCCTTTCACTTTAAGTGATAATTCTTCAAATAATTCCACGGATATCCCTCCAAAAATTTGTTATCTTAATAATACACTAAATACTTTTAAAAAAACAGTACAATGTTAAAACAATCATCAAAAAAACAGCTGTACTAATTTGTAAGCAATATGAAAATAGTACAGTTTCATTTCATAAAAATTTCTACTTAGCAAAACACCGCTAGTATGCTATACTTAGAGAGTATTTTAGTAAGGAGGAAGGCTTTGTGCGATCATATGCAAAAAAATTAATGGATACCGCTATTCTGGCTGGTCAAATCATGCTTGAATGCAATGCGGAATCGTATCGCGTGGAAGAAACAATGAACTATATTCTCTCCACATCTAACTTTGAAACTTGCGAAGCCTTCGCAATGGCGACTGGAATCTTTGCAACACTCGATGATGACTGCATCGATTCTATTACAGAAATTCGTCGTGTTCCAAATCGCGACACGAACTTGAACCGAATTTATAAGGTCAACGCAATCTCTCGTCAATTAGTGACAAAAGAAATCGACCTTGATACGGCTTATCAACGATTACAAGATTTAAAAGAATCCGAATATCCACAGTGGTTAAAAGACTTAGGCCTTATTCTGATGTGTGGGTTCTACGCTGCTCTATTTGGAGCAACGCCAATTGAACTCGTCATTGCATCAGTAGCAGCGATTATCATGCCATTTATTTATAAGTTAGATCCGAAATTAAAATTAGGAACATTCGTGTTGAACCTCATCTCGATTATTCCAGCGATTGTCATTATTATTTTGATTCAGAAACATTTCGTTCCGGACGCTCGAATCGGCATCTCCATTGTAGGATTAATCATGCCGGCAGTTCCTGGAACCGCCATAACAAATGCCATTCGCGATACATTACGCGGAGACTACAACTCAGGAGCAGCTCGGGCAATTGAAGCGTTTGTGACGGCTCTTTCCGTCGCTATTGCTGTTGCTTTGGGACTCGTGTTAGCAGGAGGTGCAAACCCCTTATGATTTATCAAGTGATTAGTGCTCTCATCGCTGTCTACTTCAGTTGTATTGTCTTTGAAGCACCTAAACGACTCCTCATTCATATTTCGATTATTGGAGGCATTGGTTGGTTTGTATATCTCTTCTTCTTGGATAGTTCTGGATTACAACTAGCTACTTACTATAGCGGCCTTACAATTGCGTTTTTATCGCACTTAGCAGCACGCTATTTTAAAGCTCCCGTAACGGTATTCTTTATCCCTGGATTTTTCCCACTCGTTCCTGGTGCAGGCATGTATCGTACCGTATACGCCTTCTTTGTAGGAGATGTCGAAAAAGGAAAATTCTTCTTCGGTCAAACAATGATTACCGCCGGGATGATTGCACTTGCTATCTTTACGGTCGATTCAATCTTCCGTCTGTATTCGCATTGGCAATCTTCACGCCGTCAATCAGCAAACTAAATAAATGAACTTGAAACTGCCAAAGATTTTCTTTGGTGGTTTTTTTA
>CAKPVL010000006.1 GCA_934193545.1 uncultured Granulicatella sp.
ACGACATCCGCATCAATCACGGGTACTCCAGAGATTTTAAATAAATTCGAAACGGTTGATTTTCCGCTGGCGATACCGCCTGTTAATCCAACAACTCTCATCTTTTTCCTCCAACACTTCTTGTAAGACCTATGTTAGTTCAAAATGCCCTTTGTCGCAAGTTCTTTTCCTGATTAGAGCCCATATTGACACAAAAATACCGCACCCTCGTATTGAGAATGCGGCATGTCCATTATAGACGTTCGTTTAATTCTTTTGCTAAGTCTTCGAATCCTGGTTTTCCAAGTAAAGCAAACATGTTTTTCTTGTATGCTTCTACCCCTGGTTGGTCAAATGGGTTAACGCCATTTAAGTAACCTGAAAGACCTACTGCGATTTCGAAGAAGTAGATTAAGTGTCCTAATGTGTAAGCTGACATATCAGGAATGTTCACTACAAAGTTTGGAACTTGACCATCTGTATGAGCAAGTAATGTTCCTTGGAAAGCTTTTGTATTTACAAAGTCCATTGTTTTACCTTGTAAGTATCCTAATCCATCTAAATCTTCTTCTGTTTCAGGAATTGTTACTTCTTCATTTGGTTTACCCACTTTGATAACTGTTTCGAAGATGTTACGACGACCTTCTTGGATGTATTGTCCTAGTGAGTGTAAGTCAGTTGAGAAGTTTGCGCTTGAAGGATAAATTCCTTTGAAGTCTTTCCCTTCTGATTCACCAAATAATTGTTTCCACCATTCAGAGAAGTATTGTAATGTTGGTTCGTAGTTAATTAATAACTCTGTCACTTTTCCTTTGCGGTATAACACATTACGTGCTACAGCGTATTGGTAAGCTTCGTTTTCTTTTAAGTTTGGTGAGCTGTATGCCACACGTGCATCTTCAGCCCCTTGCATTAATGCATCTACATCTGCACCAGTTACTGCGATTGGAAGTAATCCTACAGCTGTTAATACTGTGAAACGTCCACCGACATCATCTGGAATTACAAATGTTTGGTAACCTTCCACATCTGCTTCTGATTTTAATGCTCCACGAGCGCGGTCAGTTGTAGCGTAAATACGATTTACAGCTTCTTCTTTACCATATTTTTTAATTAATAAATCTTTGAATACACGGAAAGCAATCGCTGGTTCTGTTGTTGTACCAGATTTAGAAATTACGTTTACAGAGAAATCACGATCTCCGATTAAGTCGATTAATCCTTGTAAGTATGTTGAGCTAATGCTATTTCCTGCAAATAATACTTGCGGAGTTTTACGTTTGTCGCTTGGTAAGTAGTTATAGAAAGCGTGGTTTAAGAAATCAATCGCTGCACGAGCTCCTAAATAAGAACCACCAATACCGATAACTACTAATACTTCAGATTCTTCTTGAATCTTTTTAGCAGCTTCTTTAATACGAGCAAATTCTTCTTTGTCATAGTCGCGTGGTAAGTTAATCCAACCTGTGAAGTCGTTCCCTGCTCCTAATCCTTCGCGTAAGTCTTTATCTAACGCTGTTACTGTTGATTGTAAATTGTCAATTTCTTCTTGGCTGAAGAAATCTAATGCTTTTGAATAATCAAATGAAATGTGTCCCATTTGAATGCCTCCTTCGTATTCAATAACGATGTTTGATTAATTTTTGTTTTTATCTTTTACAAATTTTTCTTGTGCTTCTTCGATCCATTCTGGTAATTTCTTCGCTAAGCTTGAAAAACCAATGGAAGGAACATAGCGTTTGCGATTTTTCTTAATGCGTTGCGGAACATCTGGCACATCAAGTTTTTCCAGTGCTCGAATCGATAAACTAATCTTATTTGAAAATTCATCGACGTCAATCACTTTGGCCGTCACTTCCTGCCCCACTTTTACAAAATCATGCACATTATCCATATATCCATGTTTACACTCAGAAATATGAATCAAGCCTTGCGTATCTTCGTCTAGCTCCAAGAAAACTCCGTAATTTTGTACACCTGTTACTTTAGCCGTAACGATGTCACCAATTCTAAAAGTTTTGCTCATAGAACCTCCCACGCTTTTACGTCCATCGATTCAATGACAACATCTTCTAGCGGACGGTCTTGCGCATTACGTTCTACGCCTTCAATCTTAAGAACAACGTCCATACCTTCTACGACGCGTCCGAATACTGTATGACGGTGGTCTAACCAAGGTGTTCCACCAACTTTAGCGTATTCTTCAACGATTTCTTCAGGCCAGCCGCCATCTTTTAATTGTTTCAACATTTGTGCGGGTACTTGTTTTGCAGTCACGATGAAGAATTGAGATCCGTTTGTGTTTGGACCTGCATTCGCCATTGATAAAGTACCGTACAAGTTGAATGCTTCTCTTGAAAACTCATCTTCGAAAGTGCGTCCGTAAATAGACTCGCCACCCATACCAGTTCCAGTTGGGTCGCCACCTTGAATCATGAAGTCTTCAATCACACGGTGGAAGATTACTCCGTTGTAGTATCCATTCTTCGCATGTGTTACGAAATTCTCCACTGTTTTAGGTGCTACTTCAGGGAATAATTCCAATGTGAAATCGCCCAAGTTCGTATGCACAGTCACGAGTGGATTCTTTTCATTCACTTCATTCAATTGTGGAAATTGACTCATTTTTCCATCTCCTTTTAATTCTTTCTGATGATTGCTCATCTAACCTCTTCTATTAAACCACAAAAGCTAAACGGGTGCAATTTAGCGTTCTTATCCGCCTTAATAAAAAAATAAAGAATATCTATAAATTTTCCTTAGTGATTTTCATGGTTTCGTGGTATAGTATTTGAGTATAGAAAAAAGAAAGAGTGAAAGTTTAATGACAATATTTCAAAATTATCCATTAATCGCTTCAATTTGCTCGATTCTATTTGCACAATTTGTTAAATTCCCGATTGCACTCTTCTCAAAGAAAGATGGTGCACACGTTTCGTTAGTAACCAGCACAGGGGGAATGCCAAGTTCTCACTCTGCTGCAGTTAGCTCGCTGATTACAGCGCTTATTATTGAATACGGATTTGCTTCTCCACTCGTTGCAATCGCAACAACGTTCGGTTTAATCGTGATGTTCGATGCCATGGCCGTTCGTCGTCAAAGTGGTGAACAAGGAATTCTCCTACAAAAATTATACGAAGAACAAGTACGCGAAGAATCCAGCGCATTAAAGCATGTTGAAATTGAATCTGAAGATGATCCAATTACTCTCTTCGACACAGAAGAAAATAAAAAATTGATTATCAAGAAATATTTAGGTCACAAACCCGTTGAGGTATTTGCCGGGGTACTGACTGGTATCGCAATGGCCTTTATTTTAAGAATGTTCTATTAATTCGGAGGTAAAAAGTGACGAAAGAAATTGTTGATATTATTATTATCGGCGGTGGGCCTGTTGGGCTTTTCACGGCCTTTTACGCGGGCTTACGTCAAGCGTCTGTTAAAATTATTGAAACATTGCCCCAATTAGGTGGGCAACCCGGAATGCTTTATCCTGAAAAAATGATTTACGATATTCCAGCCTTCCCTGAAATTACAGCTGGGGATTTAATCGAGAACTTGAAAAAGCAGCTTGAACGTTTCCCTGAGACTCAGTTCTGCTTAGAAGAAGAAGCACTTGAATTAAACAAGACAGACTTCGGATATGAGCTTGTGACTTCTAAACAAACGCACTACGCTAAAACAGTGATTATCGCTTGTGGAAACGGCGCTTTCCGTCCACGTAAACTCGACGTAGAAAATGCAGAAGCTTATGAAAACAGCAATCTACACTACTTCGTAACGAACTTAGAACGATTCCGCGATCGTACTGTAGCCATCTGCGGTGGTGGCGACTCTGCGGTAGACTGGGCACTAGCCTTAGAACCAATCGCAAAGAAAGTGACAATCGTCCACCGTCGCCCACAGTTCCGTGCACAAGAACATAGCGTGAAACAACTAGAGGAATCAAGCGTTGAAATTTTAACGCCTTATCTTCCGGACCAAATTATTGGAGACGGCGAAACCATTCAATCTGTTGTATTGAAACACGCGAAAGGTGAAGACCAAATCGAACTTCCTGTTGATGACTTTATCGTGAACTATGGTTTCTCTTCTTCTATTGGAGGAATGAAGAACTGGGGATTCGAGGTTCAGCGCAACACTATCGTGACAAATAGCCAAATGGAAACGACTCTTCCTGGCGTTTTTGCCGTTGGAGATATCGCAACATACGAAGGCAAGGTTAAAATCATTGCGACTGGATTTGGTGAAGCTCCTGTTGCCATTAATGCTGCGATGACGTATGTGAATCCAAATAGCCGTCCGAGCACGATTCATAGCTCGTCAATGTTCTAACCGTTTACAAAAATTCAAAAAGAACGCTCAATTCATTTGGGCGTTCTTCTTTTTTGTGTTAAAATAAAAAGCTACTCTTTTTAAAAGGGTTTCATAATTTGTTAAAAGGAGGATTTTTCAGATGAAAAGCCCAAAAGAATTACACGAACGCTGTTTAGAATTATTATCTGAGCGTGGTGTAGAATTAGAACAAATTGCTGAATTAGTTTATTTCTTACAAGAAAAATATGTACCAGGATTAACGAAAGAAGAATGCTTATTAAACGTTAATAGCGTATTGAAAAAACGCGAAGTTCAAAACGCCGTTATCACTGGTATCGAAATGGATAAATTAGCAGAAGAAAAGAAATTACATCCATTATTAAACGATGTCTTATCTGAAGACGAGCCTTTATATGGTGTCGACGAAATCTTAGCATTATCGATCGTAAACGTATATGGTTCTATCGGATTTACAAACTACGGTTATATCGATAAAGTAAAACCAGGAATTCTAAAAACATTAGATGACAAATCAACTGGTAAAGTAAACATCTTCTTAGATGACTTAGTTGGTGCTATCGCAGCCGCTGCAGCAAGCCGTCTAGCACACAGCATTCCAGCAAAAGAAGAATTAGACTAATCAAGCAAAAAGGATGAAGCTCAAGGCTTCATCCTTTTCTAAATTTATGGAGTGATACCGTATACGGTATCACCCTATTTTTTTATTCTCCTAAAACGAGTCCCGCAAATTCTTCAGCAGTCACTGCACCAAAGTAGTTGCTTAAATCGATGGCGCTTAAGACTTCCACTAAGTCCTCTTTCACCATACGAACACCTTTTAGTTTTTCTTCGACTTCTTGTACATTTCCTTTTGCAAAGAAATCTCCGTAAATACGGCAGTTTGAAATTCTACCTTGTTCCACCTCTAAGTAACATTGAATCGTTCCGCATGCAAAACGTCCATCACGATAGTCACTGTATTGTGGAGATTGGCCATAATTCCATTCCCAGTTTTTATATTTAGAAGCTGTGAGTTCGTCGATGGCTTTCCAATCTTCCTCCGTTAACACATAACGTTTTGCTTCATCAATCGAGTTAATTCCTAAAATCTTACATGTGATTAAGTTTTTGAATTCATCTACCGTCACGTTTTGATACTCTGGAGCAAGATATGGACGAATACTTCCCACACGCGCACGAACGGATTGAATTCCCTTCGATTGTAATTTCTTCTTGTTTGGATTCAAGACTTTTTCCATCGCATCATAGTCCACATCTAATAAGAGTGAGAATCCACCGTACACACGACCATTACTAATCGTCATCGCAGCACCGGATACTTTTTTACCTTCAATCGTTAAATCATTACGCCCTGTTTGTTCAACGGCTGTGGCGCCGAGTTCGTGCAAGGCTTTAATCGCTGGTTCGTACGTTCTCTTGAAATCCCCGAAGATTCCATTGTCTTGGATTAAGTAGCATACATTCACGGCACCAGAGTCCACATATACGGCACCGCCACCAGTGTCACGACGCACAACAAGAATATTGTTTTCTTTTAAATACTCTTCGTTTACTTCGGCAATTGTATTTTGGAATTTTCCAATTTCAACTTTTGGGTCACAGTAATATGGGAACAAGATGTCATCATCTAAGAAGACATTACTTTGCACATATACTTGCATCGCAAGCGCTACTGCTCCATCTTTTACATATTTTCCGTCACGGATTGGTTCGATTAAATACATCGTTTATTCTCCTTTTAGCTCTTGATATGTCCCATGAATTAATGGGGCGATGTTTTCTGATAATTGTACGGTTTGCTCTCTTAGCGCAAGCGGGATGCGGTAATGTTTATGATTCATACTTACAAACAGCGCGTTTGGATTAGCTTGTACACATTTTTGGAAAGGCGTTTTGATAAATTGCGGCGTCGTAAAGCCCACTCCGATTTCTAAGAAGAGCACCTTATCATTTTTATGTTCTTCTAAAAACGCATCATAGCGTGCCTTTTGTGCAAAGAAATCTGCTGACTCCACCATTCCTTTTTCAGCGTTACGCTTATTAATTTCAAGTGGCGCTCCGCATTCTGGACAGAACGGAATCAGTTCATAAGGAACCTTCATATCCTTTTGTTCGGCAATCATCTTACGAACTAATGCATCATCTTGATACGTTTTTGGATGACAGTGCTGGCTACATTGGAAAAGCCCATACTCCCCTTGAATATGATAAACTTTCTCTTTGTCGTATCCAGCCACCCAAAAAGCATTATCCGCATTCGTTGTAATAATGTGGTACGGCTTCGTTTTAAGCATTTCTAACAATTCCACATACGATTGTCCCACAGGTTGGTCCAAGTAATTGAGTGCGATAAAACGACTTTGAAACGCCCAATACTCTTCCCAACTTGGAAAATGAAACAGACTTGCCTGTAACATGTCTAGAAATTGATACTTCTCGATAAAATCAGGAAAAGCGTCTTCGAATCGACTGCCAATGTAGGTGAATCCATCTGCTGCCGACATCCCAGCACCGATACCCACCACGATGGCATCAGCTTCCTGGAATAACTCCGCCAGTAGACTGGCTTCAGTCGTTCTTTCTTTTTGTAATGCATTCCATTTCGTCATTCTACTGTTCTCCTGATAATAATTTCTGATAAATTGATTGATCTTCCTTAGTATAGGTCGAAAAGACAACGGTCATTGTTGAAGAATTATCCTGCAACCATTTGTTTACGGTATCCACCGCAATACGAGCGGCAGGTTCTTTTGGAAACCCAAACTCTCCTGTTGAAATCCCGCAAAAAGCAATTGAGGTTAGACCATCTTCCTTAGCAACTTCCAGACAACTCTTGTAACAACCAGCCAGTAACTGTTCACGAAGCGGCGTTACTTTTTGCCCCGGAGGCAAGAAGGGGCCTACCGTATGAATAATATACTTCGATGGCAAGTTGAACGCTGGCGTGATTTTCGCTTTCCCCACAGGCTCCTTCTTCCCTTGCTCCTCCATTAAATGGTGGCAAAAGCTTCGAAGTTCAATTCCTGAAAAAGTATGAATCGCATTATCAATACAGCGATGATTTGGAATAAAACATCCTAGCATCTCACTATTCGCCGCATTCACAATCGCATCGACTTTCAGTTCACATAAATCCCCATAATAGAGTTTGATTTGGTCGTTTGCTGTTGGAATGCAATCTGCTAAGGATTGGACTCTTGGAGCATGGTATTCTTTTAAATATTCATTCTCCAAAGCGACATAGTCTTCCGGAGTATCTTTTGGTTGTCTGACATTCACAAGTCCTCGCCATAGCGTCTTCAACTCTTCGGGAGATTTTCCTTCAACTGATACGGTTTCTCCTGATTCCTTCGTTAGAATCTCAATCATTCTCCTGAGCAACTGCTCTTCTTTATGATTATTCATCTTCTAATGCCAAGAATGCTGCTTCATCAACATCCGTTAATGTCACTAGCCAGTGTTCTTCTGGTTTTTCAGAGTTTAATAATTTAGGGTCTTCTGTTGCCGCTAAGTTTCTAGCTACGACTTTCCCTGCAAGTGGCGTCACAATCGACATCACTGTTTTACTTGCTTCTAAACTTAAGATTTCGTCTTCGGCTTCTAATTCGTCATCCATGTTAAATTGAACGAATCCAATTGTACCGACATCATCTTGAAGTTCTGGAGTCATACGAATCGTGTAGTTTTCTCCTTCTTTATCAATCCATAAAAAGTTAGCAAATTTTCTCATTTTATTTCTCTCCTTTATATAATTCAGCGAGTAATTCTACTGAACGTTTTCTTTTTTCAATGGAACCGACGAGCGGGATAAATAATAACTCATCGGGATTAGAGACTGCTCTTAGCGCCTCCATTTGTTCAAAAACTTCACGCGGGTTTCCCACAATGAGTCGACTGCGGTTGCTTGCGATTTTTTCACGGTCCCTCTGTGATAATTCGTGTTCTTCCACATCTTTTTGTGTTGGGAAGGTATGAAATTCTGAAAAATCCTGTTTTCCAAGCATCCATAAATCTAATGGTTTTGCCATCTCTTCGGCTTCTTCACTCGTATCTGCAATAACCACAAATACCGCTAGTACGAAGTTGCTTGGTCTGCTATGAGGGCCTGATTTAAAGGTGCTGCGATATTTCTCAGAAAGACTTTTCACCAACTCCACAGGGTCTTGAGGAATATACGGAAATACACCATATACAAAACTCAAGCCAAGAGTTGCCGCAGACTCAATCGACTGGCCACCCATACCAAGAAGGAACTGTTCTGGAATAGTCGCCACTTTTGGAACAACTACCCCTTTACTACGCGCTTCATTCAAATAGTGCTGCAATTTTTCTAACCACAAAGCATATTGCTCTTTCGAATAAAGCGACTGCAAATTACGACCTACAAGAGGTGTTCCTGGGGAATTACCAAGACCGATATCCACACGTCCTGGGAATAATCCTTCTAGCGTTGACATGATTTCAGCCACTTTATACGGCGAATAATGGAGCCCCATGATTCCACCAGAACCAATATGAATGTTCTTCGTATGGCTAGCAAGGTACGGAATCACCACTTCTGGAGCACTAATCGAGAGCGCTGGCACATTATGATGTTCACTCACCCAGAATCGATGGAATCCGAGTTTGTCTGCTAATTGAGCCAACTCCAGTGTTTCACGAACGGCCTCTGCGCTCGTCTTCCCTTCATCTACGAGGCCATAATCTAACAGACTAATTTTCATCTGTCTCTCTCCCCTCGTAGTTCGCTTCTAGTCCTCTGAAGAAATCTCGTGCTTCTTTTTCAAGCGACTCCCCAAAGTCCATTAAAGGAACGATATCCTTGAAGGCCGCTTTTGGAATCGCTAAGGCTTCGAGAGCTTCTGGTTTAATCGTCAATTGGATATCTGATTCGTTTCCTTCTTGAATCTTCAATGCAAATTCTGGATCCGTGATAAACGGTGTTGATAGCCCGACTAAATCTGCATTTTCTAATGCTTCAAGGGCTTTATCTTTAGAATTAATGCCGCCTGAAGCAATCACTGCCACGCGCCCTTTTAAGCGATCATAGACAACCTTATTAACAAGCTCTCCTTGATGCGGTCCTTTAGCACGGACTTTATTTCTGAAGACATCATGTCCCCAGCTTGCAATGGCTAAGTAGTCAATATTTACTTTTTTAAGCGCCTCTTCGAAAAATTCGAGAAACTCATCTACAGTGTATCCAATTTGGTTTCCGCGCGTTTCTTCAGGAGTCGCACGGAATCCTAAAACAAAATCATCTGAGGCATTTTCATCAATCACTTCTTGAACCGCCAATAAGACTTCCATCCCAATTCTTGAACGGTCCTCTAACGTCTTACAACCATACTCATCTGTACGCTCGTTTGAGAACGTTGAAAAGAAAGTTTGGATGAGTAGTCGTTGTGCCGATGAAATTTCTAGCCCGTCAAATCCAGACTGGATGGCAATTTGTGCAGCACGGCGATAATCTTCTATAATGCCATGAATTTCTTCTACGGTTAATTCTTTCACTTCATGAGGGAAAGGCGATTGCAATGTCATCGCGCTTGGGCCATACACATAGCGGTCACGGTTTAAGGCATGACTTGCAAAACGTCCTGCATGCGTTAATTGTAAGATGGCTTTTGCACCACCTGATTTCATCGCTTTGGCTAGTTTGGTTAAGCCTTCGATATCGTCTAGAGATGTCGCACTAAAACCATACTCAAATAGCTGTCCGTGCTTGTTCACGTATGCCGCCCCTGTAATTTGAAGGGCTGCGGCATGCGCACGACGCTCAGCGTATTTTAAATCATCTTCTGTTATATGACCTTCTTTCGTCGAAGAGTTCGTCACCATTGGAGAAAGCACAAATCGATTGTCCAATGTGACTCCTTTTTTTAATTCGAAAGGCTTAAATAAAGCTTCTGTTTCTAACACACTTTCACTTCTTTCTACTGTTTTGTTACTTGTAATAATTGTTCTTGTTCAAACCATTCTGCAATTTGCAGGAGCAAGTCTTCTCTTCCTTTTGCAGCAGCGAGTTGTACTCCAATCGGAAGTCCCTCTTTGGTGTGGTGAACTGGCAAGCTAATTGCTGGTTGCCCCGTAATATTAAATCGCTGAGTAAATGGCGTATCAGCTACGCTCTCTTCGAACATTTCCCAAAGCAATTGCTGTTTCTGGTCTTTTGAAAAATCATCAATGCGACTGAGTTTGGATTGTAAATCCGCGGATAATTCATACGGAACAAGACTCGGCGCGGCCTGTGCAACCGTTGGCAATAATAGCACATCATACTGCTTGTGTAACTGCGCCATCTGTTCAGCATAAATATCCCAACTTGAAGCCACCTTAGAGTACTCCATCCCTGAAATATCCAGGCCACTACGATAAATCGCCCATGTCATCACTTCCATATCGTCACGCGTTACTGGACGCCCTAGCCAGCGTTCAATATTTTGGAACATCAACGCTGTTTCAACCGCACTGATGATATAGAATCCTTTTTGCAGAGCGATACCGTCGACAGGATCCTTTTGTAAAAGCGTTACGGAGTGCCCATGATTTTCAAAGAAATGTGCAATCTTCATCACGGCATCCACCGAATCCTTAGAGATTGCTTCTCCCACTGGAGACTGTAACAACACCGCCACTCTTAATGGTTTTAGTTTTTCTGTTTTATAAAGCTGTTCGTAGCTCAGTTTCGGTAATGGAAATGGACTTTCCATCTGGCACTCTTGCATATGGAATAATAAGTTCCTTGTATCTTGAACAGTTTTTGTCAGTGCAAAATGAACGGTTGCGCCATTCCAGCCGCGATATGAGCCTGGTCCGACAATCACACGACCTCTAGAAGGTTTCAGTCCAATCAATCCATTATGACTGGCCGGAATTCGAATCGATCCACCGCCATCACTAGCTGCTGCAATTGGAGTGATTTCGCTTGCTACAACAGCAGCCGATCCACCACTTGAGCCTCCTGCGTTTCGCTCAGGGTTCACCGCATTTCGAACGGGACCATGGAGTGTGGCATCACTGACGGTCTTGAATCCAAATTCTGGCGTATTAGTACGTCCCATAATGATGAAGCCGAGTTCTTCTAGACGTTTGACAAAGTTGTCAGTATGCGTACTTTTTACATCTTTGAATAAACGCGAGCCATATGTACAGACGCTCCCTCTTTGCTCCTGTCCCAAGTCTTTTAGAAAAATAGGAACTCCCGCAAATGGTTGATTCGTCAGTTTAAAGTTTTTTGCTTTTTCAAGAGCCTCTTCATATTGCTCATAAACAATGGCATTCAGAGAAGGATTAAGCGTGCGCGCGCGTTGAATCGTTTCTGTTACTAATTCTAATGGACTCACTTTTTTTAAGCGAACGGCTTTAGCCATACTTGTCGCATCCACCACTTCATCACTTCCCTTTCACTAATTAACAAGCCATTATACCCATGAACACCTCTCAATTACAAAAGTACGGCCTGTAAAAACACGAAAAAAAATAATCTCTAAAATCAGCACGATTTCAGAGACTATTTTAATGACAATCTATTTAATTTTTATGCTTTTTCCATAAGAAAACTAATAAGAGAAGTGACGAAATAGAAATCAGCATTCCAAGATGTAATCCTGGCGGCGTATAACTCCAAACAATTTCGTGTTCTCCTTCTGTGAGTGAAACGCCCATAAAGAAGCCAAGCGCTTTTTTCACTTCTTGCTTCTTACCATCCACCGTCACGCTCCAACCCGAATGGTATGGAATCGTAAAGGTCGCAAAGGACTGGTCACTATTAGTTACAGTGACATGTGCCTTTACCATCGCATTTGTATACGACTCAATTGTAATATCATTTGCTTTCTTATACTGCGTCAATGCATTTGCGAGTGTTGTGATATCAATCGTATAGAACTTGAAGCCTCGAAGATCCCATTCTTTGGCTTTCGCGTCCTCAATCGCAAAGGTAATCGTCTGGTCTAAGTTTCCATTTCCAATCATCCACAATTGGTTCTCATGGAATCGATTCTCATACGGATAACTGATACCATTTAGCATTACTTTTGATTTAATCACAGAACCCGCTTGACGTTCTGGAATTTCGACAAAATACAGTTTGTTTGGTTGTAAATTGAACTTCCATTCAATTTTAGCCGGTTCCGCCTCGTTTGTTAGCGTGTATTTCTCCTGCCCCTTCGTTAAATTAGTCGTCACAGGTTCTTGGGCGTTCACTTCAGTCAGTGCGTTCGTTCCAGAGAGCCCAATCACTTGCAAAAGTTGGTTGAGATTGGCTACTGGTTGATTTTTTTCAAAAGCGATATTGGTTGCTGTATTTTCATTCGTTAAATAGCCAAGAGAAAACGCATATGGATTGCGGTAAACCACAAAATCCTTCACTTTACCTTCTTTAGCATACATGCCGCGTATATCCGCAAAGACACGGTTTTCATCGCCATCCATCATAAAACGAGAGACGCCAAAGAGAGAATCCAAAATCACATTGCGGTCGGTATAATTCGTCACTGATTGAGACGTTGGAAGGCCTAGATGACTCATCTCTTCAATCAGTTCATGCTCTAAACTTGATGTGAAGTGCGAAGCGCCGTTATAGCCAAATGCAATCGGGAAGTTCGCATGCGACAATCCTTTATGCATTTCCATTCGCGTAAAAGGATTCGGATTGCTATAGCCTTCTTTATCGAAAGCCATCGCAAATTCCATTTGTTCCTTTAGTCCTGCATTACCGATAAAATAAGGAGCTCTTCTAAATCCGACAAAGGAACTCACCATTAACTCAACAATTACGACTCCGGCCGTTAATTGGAGCCTACGAACTCTTTCAGCTCTTCTAAAGAAGAACGCTAATAAGATAATCGTCCAAATAATAAATGCGAGTATTTTCTGTGAAGTCTCGACGTATTGCAGACCTCTTAGAGTCGACAACACTAGAATCGTACCAAAGCTAAAGATGGCCACTAAGAACTCATTTAAGCGGAATTCATCTTTCCACTGCATTAAGCTTTCAGACGCTAGCACGAGCATAAAGCTATTGGCTACCCAAGAATTTCTAAAGTAGAAACCAACCGGGCGCTGTCCCATATGCCAAATTTGATCGAAGCCTTGAATCGAAAACGAAAGCAGTAAGACAAGCAACACGACCGTCGCCGCTAATTTCTTACGAAGTGTAATCTCTCTTTTAGCGAAGAACGTACATAGGCCAAAGAGTCCTAATCCACCAATAAAAAGTTGCGGTAACGCCTTAGAATCGCCCCACTCTTTTTCACCAAAGGATCCTAAGATGAATTTTTGAGGCATAGCCACTAAATCATTTACCGAGTTCCATGACCATGCAAAGGTGCTTCCCGCACTTGCTTTACTTTCTAGCAAAGCACTAAAGACGGGCAATAGCCAAAATGCTGCAAGGCCAACTCCAATCAGCGCAAATAACGCGACTTTCGCTATTCTCTGTACGGCCTCTTTCAAAGAAATATCCTTTGAGAAGACGATATAAAATGTATAGAGTGCCACAAAGAGACACATCATATATCCTGTATAAAAATCCGTTATTAAACTAATGGCAAGAAACAGCGGTAATTTTACCGAACGCTTCCCACTTGCCACCTCTTCGATTCCCAAGAGAATAAACGGAATATACACCAAATTATCTAAGAAATTAGGATTGTACTGTTGCGATACGACAAAACCGCTAAGGGCATATGACGAAGCTAATCCTAACGATAACCAGTAATGTTTCGATACGCCTTGGAATTTCTTTTCTAAGAAATAACCAAAGACAACTCCCATCACCCCAGCACGTAGAAGAGGAATCACGTAGCTAAGGACTTGAAAACTTGAAATTGGAAAGATTACATATAAAAACGTGAATGGGCTTAAACTATTAAAGCCCCAGACACTTGGCATGGCTCCTCCAAGTGACTTCTCGAAGGACCAAAATAGACCACTAAAATCTCCACTCCAAAATAGTTTATGCAATCCGATATAAAGCGGAAAATATTGAGAAAGAAAGTCTCCACTATGAATCGAATTTTGCGAAAAAGGGGTCAATCCTAAACTTAGGAAGACCCCCAACATCACCACAAATGGAACGAAGAATAGCGAACTATATTTTAATTTCATTTTTGAAATTGTCATTATAGTCTACTCCTATTCAATTAAATCCATTTTTTATAAATGGCTAACACATAAATACAAATTGATAAGATTGAAATTACAAGACCTGCCATAAATCCTTCTGGCATATAAGTCATCTCAATCGTATGTTCACCAGGTGTAATTGGGAAGGCAAGAAGACTATCCCAAACTTTAGCCGTTCCAACGACTTGACCATCCACTTTAACCGTCCAGCCTTTTTCATATGGAATACTTGTCATCATCCATGTGCTATCGTCTGTGATATTCACAGTCCCTTGAATATGACTATCATTCCAATGAGTGACTTTCATTCCTTGAAGTTGACGCTCTTCAATCATGCGATTTACTAAGGCACTATTTGAGCGCGCTAGGCGTAACCCTGACAAGTTGTATTCGTCATCTGTGTCAATTTCAATCGTTAAATCAACGGCTTTTCCAAGTGAATCATGGGCCACTTGAATGAGCTGTGTTTGTTGGAATTTATCTTGGAAGTCATACGTATTTCCGTTGAGTAAAATTCTCACTTTGTTTTTATTTGTATGAGAAAGTTTTTGAGGAATCGATACCCAGTAATCTTCAGATGACTGTGGTACTAAATGATACGTAATGGTTCCTGGTTTCGATGAATCCACACGTTTATACGTTTCTGGTTTAGACGAATCCGGAACTTCCATATTATCCAATTTCACTTCGTTGGCTGCTAGAAGCGTTAAGTAGTTCTCACTTGTGGCTCCCATCGCTTGAACAATCTTGTTATGGTTTTGAATCGGTTGATGATTTTCCAGTTTTACATTCACTGTCGCATCATTCACACCATAAGCGATTGGCAAGATTAATCCTGTTTCATACGTCTTCGTTCTTGTTGCTTCGTACACTGGTTCTTTCGATGTAATATCTTTACGCGTTACCATATTTCCGAATACATACATTTTCGAAGTATCAGGATATTCTTTTGTATACACTGGTTTTGGCGCCACTAAGTATTTCACTGAGAAGAGCGCATCTTGCAGCGGTGTTCCTTGATAGTACGTTGTCGCGTTAATCCCGTTATTTCCTAAGCGATCAAATAAATCACGCGTACTATTTTCTAAGTTCGAACTAAATACTGATAGACCTGGGTAATCGACCATAAACGGATCGTTTTTACTTAAGTTAAATGTCTTATTGATACGGTAGAAATCTGTATCGTCAGGGCGAATTGGATTAATCGCGTCTTTCAATTGAAGAACCGCATCATGATATTTATAGGCATCTGTATATCCGACACGCGACTGAACAATAGCCGCATTCGCTGTCAATTCAACCGCCGTCAATACTGCGATCACTGCCCATGGTTTCTTCGCTTTTGTCCAGAACAGAACAAAAAGCATAATCATGAAAATCCCAAGTGTTGCGATTCGTTGCCAAATTGTTAAGAATGAATGTTCTTGGAATTGAACGATTCCAAAAATAATCGCCATTCCCACAAATAAGATACTTGCTTCTTTTGCGGTAAATCGTTCGACTTCGCGTAAGCTTAAGTAAGCTAGGTACACTAAGAAGAAGGCGATAATCCATGAGAAGCGGTAGAAGAATCCTGCTGGGTTTTGTCCCATATGCCATAATTTACTTGTAAATTCATGCGCACAAGAGATTAAGAAAACAACAAGAACGAATCCGGCTGCAACCTTACCCCATTTCGTAATCTTCTTAGAGATAAAGTAATAAATCGTTCCTAAAATCCCGAAGCTCGCCACATAAATGTTTGGTAAGTTTGGACCTGCTGGCCATGAATCATTATCGAATGATCCAAGGAATAATTTCGATAAAATCTCAAGCGGGTTAATTTGCAATGTCCACTCAAATTTCAATGAGTTTTGCAAACCACCTTTAGTAGAAACTAAACTGATGATGATTGGCAATAGGATTGCTGCAACCATCCCTACTGCGATAATTGAAGCACACGCGAGTTTTAACATGCGTTCAAAAATCACTTTGATATTTGTAAATTCTTTTGAACGGATGACATAGAATAATGCGTAGATAACTACGAAAATACATGTCATATAACCCATATAGAAGTGTACAAATAGCGCTAGAGCAAGCATTCCGATATAGCCTCGTGGAGACTCATTATCGAGCACTTGTTCTACTCCAATTAATACTAGTGGCAACATAATCATGCCATCGTAGAAAATTGGGTTCATTTGGTAGCTGACGTTAAATCCGTTTAAGGCATAAATCGTCGCCACAATTGGAAGTAAGTAAGCTTTTTTCTTCAAGCCGTCATAACGCTTCACAAGGAAATGCGTCATCGTAAGTCCCATTGTTCCGTAACGCAATGCGATAACAACTGGAACAATCCATTGGAAGTTTTCTTCAGAGAAGAAAAGGAACAGGAAGTTAAATGGACTTAATAAGTTAAAGCCCCAAATCCCAAGCATTCCTCCACCAATCGATTTCGAGAAGGAATAGAAGAAGCTACTCCAATCCCAATTAAGGAAAAGATGTTTGAAATAAGCATAGAGCCCGATGTACTGCGCGTTAAAGTCAACAGCCATCAGCGACTTCGCACCAAACGGGAAGAAGCCATCAATCGCCCACGCGATAAACATGATGACCATCGGCGCAAGGAAGCTTGCTAAATAGACCTTTTTCTTAGTCGTCATGTTGCTCTCCTTTCACCGTCATATTCGTTTCGTCTACTAAGTAATGCGGACGTTTCTTCACTTCGTAGTAAATCTTACCGATGTACTCTCCTAATACCCCGATCGAAATCAATTGAATTCCACCAAAGAGCACGACAGAGAAAATTGTTGTGAAGTATCCACTCACGAGTGAATCTGGCGCTACGAAGTATTGAACAAATGTCCAAAGAACGTAAGCTAATGAGATTAATAAACAGAATAAACCGAAGTTAATGCACATACGAAGCGGTTTATCATTGAACGATAAAATTCCTTGAATCGCATAGTTCAATGAGAACTTCAATGAGTATTTTGTTTCACCCACTGTACGAACTTGGTTTTCATATTCGATGACTTTTTCTTTAAATCCAATCCAAGAGAAAATCCCTTTAGAGAATCGGTTGTATTCTTGTAATGAAAGAATGGCACGAACCGCTTTACGGCTGAATAGACGGAATTCAGAAACTCCATCCATTAATTCGATATCCATCATTTTGTTTGCAAGACGATAGAAATGTTTTGCTAAGAATGTACGGTGAGGCTTTTCACCTGTACGTGTACGACGAGCACTCACGACGTCATACCCTTCTTCATACGCTTCAATCATTTGTGGAAGAAGTGCAGGTGGATGTTGTAAATCCCCATCCATTAAAATCACAGCTTCCCCTGTTGCATATTCAAGTCCTGCAATTGTTCCAGCTTCTTTCCCAAAGTTTCTGCTGAAACTAATATATTTTACGCGAGAATCGCCATCTGCGATTGCAAGCATTTTTTCAAAAGTACGGTCTTTACTACCATCATTAATAAAAATAATTTCAAATTCCGCTTTAGTAATTTTATTGACTTCTGCTACTAAGGCGTCATACATTTTTTGAATCATATTTTCCTCGTTATAAAACGGGATGACAATTGATAATTTCATTATTCCACTCCTCAATCCTTTAAATGTTCATCTCTTATATCATACCATTTTTTTGTGTGAAATTCCGCTCATATGCGAATTTTTTGGGTACAAAAAAACGAGAACTCTTCCTTTTCGAAAGAAGATTCTCGTTTCTTACTGTTTTAAATTTCTTTTAATCGCTTAATCGCAACGTTTGTCCCTAAAAGCCCCACCAATAAAAAGGTGAATACGACGGCAAAACATAGCATAAAGAACTCTTCAGGCAATGCTAAAATAATCGGGTCATTTTTTGGATCGAACATCCACGCATCATTGTTAAAGAACACTTGATGGAACTTCACAAAAAGCGTATCGAAGAATGCCGCAATCGCAAAACAGACGACAACTGGAATTAAAACAAGCCATCTGATAGGTCTACGCAATTGCCATGTTTGTCTTCTTTGTCGTAAATATCTCACTCCAAAGAAACTGATAAGCCCTGAAGCGAGTAATACCGCAAAGTTTACGAAGAAGAGGCGTTTCACTTCAAAGAAATGGAACAATCCCTGCTCTGAACTTGGAAAATCAGTCATCTTCAATGTGTCATTTAATGGGTTCGTTAAGTACCCGATAAGTTCATGGTAGTTCATCTTAAGTGTATCTGCACTGTAACCAGTGAGTTTTTCCACTCCAAACCAACTAATCGACCAGTGATACATCGGCTCAAAGAAAATCACGAACGTAATGCCTAGACTTAAGAAGAATAGGAATAGCGCGATAGAAGTAATCCACTTAGGCACGCGGTAAGTTCTTGTTAAATAGTCCATTCACTTAAATCCTCTACCAAGTGCGTTGGTTGTTCTTCCACTTTTTCTAAGTCTTCACGAGTTGAAAATCCTGTTAATACCATCAGTGTATCCATGCCATATTGAATGCCCGCTTGAATATCCGTTTGGTAGTTATCTCCAACCATTGCGATGTCTTCTTTTGTGAAATGACGGTCTGGGAATTTGGCATTTAAATAATCCAATGCAGACTCCATAATCACGCTGCTTGGTTTACCGATAATGATTGGCTCTACTTGTGTCGCCACTTTTAAGAAACCAGTGATGGCACCTGACCCTGGAATGGGGCCTTTTTCGCTAGGTAAGTTCGAATCGATATTGGTTACGATATAAGTTGCGCCATTTCGAATCGCAAGCGTTGCTATTTCTAAGTCCTTATAAGTCACATTGCGGTCAAGGGACTGCAACACGACTTCTGGTTCTTCAGAAACAAGCGTGTATCCAGCTGCTTCAACTTGTCCTTTAATCGCTTCTTCCCCGATGACCATGACACGGTTCACGTTGAAATGAGACTTCAAATAATCCACTGCCGCAACGCCGCTTGTATACACTTCGTCTGCAGAGACTTCAGTGCCATAGTTGACACGTAAGTTTTCAGCCACTTGTGCAGGTGTTTTTGTAGCGTTGTTTGTTACAAATAGGAATGGAATCTTGGCTTCTTGCAATCTCTTAATAAATGCTTCGGCCGTCGGAATACGGTCTTTTCCGCGATACATTGTTCCATCTAAATCAATAAAATATGCTTTATACATTTAGTTACCTCTTTGTTGGTTTTCTCGAATATGGAATCCTTTCTTCTGAGTGGATTTCATAGGGCTCTTCTTCACCTTACTGCTTGTTGGTTTCTCTACTTCTTTCATTGAGAAATGTTGCGAAGATTTCTTTTGTTTTGGTTTGAAGTTATTGCCTTCATAGTCTTTTTCTTTCATCGTTTCTTTTGGAATAAATTCTTTCAAGTTAAACGATTGATCTTTTTTCGTCTTTTGATTTGTCTCATTATTGCGTTTCTTCTGACGGTTTTGAGACTTCTCTTTAAACTTACGCTTGTTATTTGAACGAACCGGACTATCTAAATCCGCCGGACTAAATACATGTTCTCTGCGTTGATTGTTTTGACGTTTGCGTTGATTATTGCGTTCACGTCTTGGACGTTGTTGTGGTTTTTCTTCTTCCACAACTGGTTTATGTTGCGCCTCTGGGTCTCTTTCTAACACGAAATATTGGCATCCAAAATTGCAATATTCCAATAAATATTCTTGTAAATAATCGATATCGCGGTCTGGAGTCGCCAATTTATGCGAATGTTTGAAGAAACCTTTCAAACGTAATTTCTCATGGCCCCAGTCGCCAACGATGTAATCATAGCGCTCAAAAATATCATTATAGCGCTCGTTTAACGCTTCAATATTAAATCCGTCGCGGTAGTCTTCGACGATTTCATAATGCACATCGTCAATCATCACGGTTGTATCGCCAACCATTACCGCACGCTTCACTTCTTCTTCAGGCGTTGTCACAATCTCTTCTAAGACTTGACTTAATTCCTGTGAAAGTGTTTCTGCTTTCTGTTCAGTCATGATTCTTCCTTTCTTTGAATACTAATTCTTTTTCAATAATCGTTCTTAATAAATCTGGATAAATAATTTCGTTGTCCCCTTTTTCTTCAATCATTGGGAAAAATGGAACGAATCGCATATGGTCTGGGCAAACAAATGTAATGAACTCATCGTCTGCTAATCTTTTGCCGTCTACAACGATTTCGCCACTAGCGAACTGGAATCCTGTATAAAGGATCTCTCCAAACAGTTTACCACGAAAACCATATCCACGAATAGCTTTTTCTAGCAATTCTGGCTGTTCTTCTTCAAAAATTTGCAATAGTTGTTTGAAATCGGAAACCTTAAAGCGACTCTTGTTCAAATGAATTGGATGTGGCATACATTCGTGTAAATCGAATTTTGTAAGCGGTCCTTCTTTAAACGAAACTACGAAAAGTCCAGTATAAGTAAATGCCACCGAAACTCCTGTTTGTCTCGTCATCGCTTCTAATGAGAGAAGAGCAAGTTCTTTTACGGAATACGCAGGGATATATGGAAGTACCACTTCTTCTTTCAAGAGCGCAATTCCTTCTTGGCGAAGTGCTTCACCTTCGTCTACTGTCGAATCCTCTTTTAAATCCTCTACTGCAATCATTTTGTCCGAAAGAGGAATCAACAGGCTGCCTTCTGTTTTCAAATGAAGCTCACCAATATAAGCACCATACTTAAATCCACCGGTTAGAAGAGTTTGATTTACCCATTTCCCTTCTTCAAAGAGATGATGCGTATGCGCCCCGAGAATCACTTGAATTTCAGGATAAGTTTCGGCAATCAGATGATCCATTTCAATTCCTAAATGTGACAGCAAGATAATCTGATGACCGCCTGCTGCTAGAGTCGGTACGAGATGCTTCAACGCATCCATCGGCTCTTCAATCAAATACCCATTTGGTCCGTAGCTTTCTGGATAAGAAGCCGTCAACCCGATAAATGCAATACTGCAGTCGTCAACTTTTTCAAAATGAACTTCTTTTGCAAACGGAGGCACTTCTCCAGTAGACGCCCATTTGACATTCGAAATAATAACTTCGAACTGGCGACCTTCATACGCCGCCTCTAACTCAAGCGGTGTGTATGCTGTTCCTTCGTTATTTCCAAGGGTAGCAAAATCAATCTGCTCTTCGTTCAACACTCTTGCAGCAATCTTTCCGTCCTCTGCTTCGACCAGTGGATGGACACGGTCAATGAGGTCTCCTAAATCAATTCCAAATACCTTCTGCCCTTCTTTTTCAAGCTGGGCTCTGCGCTCCTTCATAAAGCTCGTTTGTGTCTTTATGGAATGAAAGTTCGAGTGCATATCATTGATGTGAAGAATCGTTACTTCACTCATGCTTCCACCTCATCTGGATGATTTTCGAATATTGTTGCTTGTGTTAACTGTTGTAAATCCTGTGGTGCAATCTCTAATTGGAGTCCACGTTTTCCCGCAGAGATACGAATCGTTTTTTGCACCATCGCATGATGCTCGATGAAGGTTGGGAATTTCTTCTTCATTCCAATTGGTGAACATCCTCCACGTACATATCCTGTTAATGGTTCCAGTTTATCTAGTGATAATAATTCTACGCGTTTATTTCCTGAAACTTTTGCAATCGTCTTTAAGTCCAATTCACGGTGAGCCGCAATACAAGCGACTAAATGTCCAGTCTTATCGCCCGTTAATACGATGGTTTTGTAGACTTCCTCAACGGGAATCCCCATCCCCTGTGCTGCATGAATCGCATCAAGGTGTGCTGTATCCACATCATATTCATGAATGGCATATGGAACTTTCGCTTGTTCGACCATTCGAACTGCATTTGTTTTGATTACTTTTTTCTTTTTCACGTAAAATCACTCCTTTTTCCATTTTACCACAAGGAGCAATCTATTTGAAATCTCCTTTCATCTTCTTTACAACCTTTTACAAAAAATAAAAATCCCTAAGAAAACTCTTAGGGATCTCTGTTCTAATCTAATAAACTAAGGCGACGAATGAAATCAGCATTCGATTTCGTTTCTCTTAATTGCTTCACGAGTTGCTCACTCGTTTCAAGCCCGTCTCCTTTAATGGCATGACGCACTTTCCAAATGGCTTCCAGCGTTTCTTGTGAAAGGAGAATGTCTTCTTTACGAGTGCCTGAACGTTTCACATCAATAGCCGGGAATACTCGTCTTTCCGCTAACTCTCTTGAAAGATGAATTTCTGAATTTCCCGTTCCTTTGAACTCTTCATAAATCACATCATCCATGCGGCTTCCTGTTTCCACTAACGCCGTCGCAAGAATCGTTAAACTTCCGCCCTCTTCAATATTTCTGGCAGAACCAAAGAATTTCTTAGGACGATACAAGGCAGCGGGGTCAATCCCACCACTCAATGTTCTTCCTGAAGGTGGAATCGTTAAGTTATACGCACGGGCAAGACGCGTAAGACTATCCATCAAGATAATCACATCACGTCCATCTTCTACAAGACGTAGCGCACGTTCCAGCACTAATTCACTAATCTTAATGTGGTTTTCCGGAAGCTGGTCAAATGTAGAATACACCACTTCCGCATCTACTGTCCGTTCGATATCCGTTACCTCTTCAGGTCGTTCATCGATGAGTAAAATAATCAATTCGGCTTCTGGATAATTTGTTGTAATTCCATTAGCGATTTCTTTAAGTAAGCTTGTCTTCCCTGCTTTTGGCGGAGCTACAATAAGCCCACGTTGCCCAAAACCAATCGGGCAAATTAAATCCAACATACGAGAAGCGATGCGACCACGTGTGGTTTCTAGCACCATTTGTTTTTCAGGATACAATGGTGTAAGTCCTGGGAAATGGTCACGCTCTTTGGCTTCTTCAGGATCTTTTCCATTCACGAAACCAACTTGCATCAAGCCGTTGAACTTCTCGCCTTGACGTGGAGGACGCGCCGTCCCACTCACAAGGTCCCCATTTCGAAGGTCGAAACGGCGAATTTGCGAAGAAGAAATATAAATATCTTCCTGACTGCTTGAATAGTTAATCGGTCTTAGGAATCCAAAACCTTCTGCTCGGTTAATGTCTAAGACACCTTCCACTTGGAAAAATCCAGTAGCTTCTTCTTGAGCACGAAGAATTGCAAGCGCCAATTCCTTTTTATTCATTTGACCGTAATAAGGAATTTTATAATGTTTGGCCAAGCCGTACATCTCTTTTAAAGTTTTTTCTTGTAAGCTTTGTAGCGTTACAGTTTCCACTTGTTCTGACATAATGCCCCTTCTTACTCTTCAATCATCGAAATATCGGCACCTAATGCTTGTAGTTTTTCAACGATATTTGAATAACCACGTAGGATATGTCCGATATTTGAAATCTTCGTTGTTCCTTCAGCCATTAAACCAGCTACCACAAGTCCAGCTCCAGCACGAAGATCGCTAGCCGCAACTTCCGCACCGACTAATGGTGTTGGTCCTTCAAATGTAATGATATCTTCAATCACTTTTCCACGAGCGCCCATACGATTTAATTCTGGCACGTGACCGACACGTTTTGGATAAATTGTATCGACAACCATTGCTGTTCCTGTTGCTTTACTAAAGAGCGGTGTGATGGTTTGTTGCAAGTCTGTCGCAAAGCCTGGATAAGGCATTGTTTTAATATTGACAGCTTTTAATTCGTCTGTTGGGAAAACATAAATATCGTCTTCGCCAACTTCCATCTTCACGCCCATTTCGTTCATTTTCGCAATCAGACTTTCTAAGTGTTCGAAAATCACGTTTTTCACACGGACGCCTTCACCAACCGCTGCCGCAATTGATAAATACGTTCCCGCTTCAATACGGTCTGGAATAATGGTATGTGTACATCCATGTAAGCTTTCCACACCTTCCACACGAATAATGCTTGTTCCAGCACCTTTAATATTGGCACCCATTTTATTTAATAAGTTTACAACATCGATAATTTCAGGCTCACGCGCCGCATTTTCGATAATCGTTTTTCCTTTTGCACGAACAGATGCTAGCAATACGTTAATTGTCGCACCTACAGACACAACGTCCATATAAATTTTCGTACCCACTAAGCCCTCTTCGCCAGTAGATAAGTAGATAGCACCATCATGGTCTCTCACATCTGCACCAAGCGCTTTGAAACCTTTTAAATGTTGGTCAATTGGACGAGGGCCTAAGAAGCAGCCACCCGGAAGTCCAACAACCCCTTCACCGAATTTAGCAAGAGTTGCTCCCATAAAATAATAAGAAGCACGCATGCTTTGGATTTTCCCTTTTGGCATTGGGATTGATTTCATTTCTCTTGGGTCGATGGTTAACGTTCCATCAACGAATTCTGTTTTTACGTTAAAATCATTCAAAATTTCAATTAAGGCATCTACGTCCTGAATCTCAGGGACGCCCTCTAATACGACTGGTTCATTCGCGATAATAGCAGCCGGAATTAAAGCTACTGTACTGTTTTTAGCTCCACTAATGGTTACTTCCCCTTTAAGTGGTTTACCGCCGTTAATGACTAATTTTTTCATACTCAAATTCCTTTCACTAAATGTTCTTAATTATTATACCATGTTCACACTAGAATCCGCTATCTTTTAATCGTTTGAACCTATTGTTAACCTTTAACAATTCAATAGTTGACAATCGTTTCAAATCTGTTACACTTAAAAACATGAATACTGATGAAAGGAGGATATTATGAGCACTAAACAGGACGTTTTACGTCTTTTATATAGTACCGTGGACAGACCTCTTTCAGGACAAGATATCGCAGAACAACTGAACCTTTCTCGTACTGCTGTGTGGAAAGCCATCCAGCAATTAAAAAAAGATGGCTACGAAATCACCTCAAGTACAAAAGTTGGGTATCAATTATCCAGACAGACGGATTTGTTAACCCTTGAAGGCATTCGCACTCATTTAGGAGCGGACCTTCAAGATTGGGATATTCAAGTTTTTGAGACAACTACTTCAACCAATGATTTGGCTAAAACTTACGGCGCATCAGGCTCGAGAGTCCCAACCTTCTTTATTGCAGAAGAGCAAACAGCAGGTCGTGGACGACTAGGAAGAACATTCCTCTCTCCACCAAAATCTGGACTTTATATGAGTATCTGCATTTTCCCAGAAGGTGACTTGGATAGTATTTCGCTGATCACTTGTGCTACTGCAGTTGCGGCAACACGAGCCATTGAATCCTTTATCCATGAAAAAATTGGGATTAAATGGGTGAACGACCTCTATTTTCACGATAAAAAAATCGCCGGTATCTTAACAGAAGCCGTGACGAATATTGAAGCTCAGAAGGTCGATGCACTGATTGTCGGAATGGGAATTAACTTGCATATCGATGACGCTATTATTCCAGAGGATTTAAAACCGATTATCGGTTCCCTCTTTTCTCCGCAAGAAATTCCAGACGGTTTCAGCCGCAATGAATTCGTCGCACGTTTCCTAAAAGAATGGAATCACTGCTACGAAGATATCAATACCGGTAAGAGGGACTTCATGGAAGAATACAAAGACCATTCCATTATTGTCGGCAAGAAAGTCAATGTCATTAGCGGTATGAAAACATATCCTGCCACTGCAAAAAGCGTGGACAACAACGGGCATCTTATCGTCCAAACAGATGACGGTGCCATCCATTCATTATCTTATGGCGAAGTAAGTATTCGCCCAGAAAACTAAAAGATTAGGAGTTAAACACATGAAAAAAATATCGATTAAAACAATTGTACTCGCAGCACTTTTAGGAGCACTCTGCTATGTATCTAGCTACTTAAAAATTCCGATTGGTCCAGTACCATTCTCAGCACAAACAGCCACAGTGATTTTGTCATCATTACTCTTGCCACCAGTTGGCGCTTTTGCTGCTCAATTTATTCACTTCCTATTACTTTTCTTATTAGGAGGAGGAACTGCATTATTTATTTCTCCATCATTTGGTTTTGTAATTGGATTTATGGTTGCAGCTCCTGTGATTTCATTTATCGGAAACCGTATCAACAATATCTTTGGTTGGGTGATTGCCGCTCTTGTTGGTGAAGTCATTTTCTACGTCATCGGAATTCCGTTTATGACCTTTGTATTAGTAGGATTACAAGGAAAGAACATAGATCTTCAACAAATTCTTGGCTTCGGTTTATATCCATTCATTCTTCCTGACTTAGGAAAATTAGTGGTTGCAGTATTCCTTGCAGATCGTATTAAAGCCATTACTAAAAAACAGTCTTAAAAAGCATAAAAAATAAGCTAGGCATGATGCCTAGCTTATTTTTATTGTTCAAGGATTAACCCCAGAATTTAACTCCTAGTACATTTCCTAAGAAAGCAAGACCGATTCCGGCAACTAATAGAAGAACGATACAACGTAATGGCGTCCATTTTTTACGCGCTAATAAGTAGTAAAGTCCTAAAGTAATTCCTAATGGAATTAATTTTGGTAATACACCATCTAAAATTGCTTGGATAACAATTGGTTTTTCACCGTTTGCGATTTCGATTCCTAATTTAGTACCACCATAAAGGCTAGTTAAAGCCCCAACAACGAATACTCCAAGGATTGAAGCAGCACGAGTGAATTCTTTGGCATTTGCAGTAAAGATACCAATTGCG
The DNA here is from genome assembly GCA_934193545.1 of uncultured Granulicatella sp. GTDB lineage: Bacteria > Bacillota > Bacilli > Lactobacillales > Aerococcaceae > Granulicatella. Next base: position 27,016 of record CAKPVL010000006.1, read on the forward strand.
TCAGTTCCTAAGTTATAAGACCAGTGCATTAACCAGTAACGAATTACAAATTGGAAGATATTAAATACCGCTAAGAATAGTAATGGTCCAGCGATGCTTCCTTTTAATGCAAAGTCTGAAGAAATACCGGCTACGATTGGAACTAATGTGAACCAGAATAAAGCGTCACCGATACCGCCCAATGGTCCCATTGCAGCAACACGTACCGCACGGATTGTTGGGATATCTGCTTTGTTTTGTTCAAGAGATAATACAATCCCCATTACGAATGTTACTAAGAATGGGTGAGTATTAAAGAACTCTAAGTTATGAGACATTGATGCTGCTAAGTCATCTTTGTCTGTATGGATTTTTTCCAACCCTGGTAAAATACCGTATAACCAGCCACCTGCTTGCATACGTTCATAGTTGAAAGAAGATTGTAAGAAAATTGAACGCCATGCCATTTTGTTTAACGTTGCTTTATCTAAGCGAGGAGCAGGCGTTTGGTTTTTATAAGAATCTGGAATATTATATGCCATCTTCTTCACCTCCATCGTTCACAATGCTAGCACCCGCTGTTTTGAATTTTGTTTGGATTTGGAAATCCCAGTATGCAATTGCAAAACCAATGAACGCTAATAATACTAATGCTGAACCTTCTAAGCTCTTGCTTGCTGATACAATGTTTGCTAAAGCAAAACCTAAGAAGTAGAAGCCCCATAGTTCTTTAGAAACCATTACTTTTAGTAAGATTGCGAACCCTACGAAGCGCATCATACCACCGGCAGCACCTAATCCTCCCATGAACCATTCAGGAATAGATTTAGTTAAAGTATCCCCGATAGCTTGTCCACCGACGAAGAATAATACAACTACAAGACCAAAGATAGCTCCTAATGCAGCCATTGCTAAGTAGTTCAAGCGAGCAATTCCTTTTGGATTTGCATCGTGTGCATACTTATCAGCCACAGCCATCATTGGTGACATTAAAGCAAAGATTAAAGTAACGCCGTATTGACCTAAAAGCGCAAATGGAACAGCAGCACCTACTGCAGCAGCTGGTTCTAATTTAAGGCTGATAGCTAATACTGTCGCCATAATTCCGCCGATTACGGCATTAGGTGGTTGTGCTCCACCGACTGGCATGTTACCGATTGTCATTAATTGGTAAGTACCCCCAACAACTAACCCTGTTTGTACGTCGCCCAAAATAGCTCCGATCACTGGACCCATTACGATAGGTTGGTATAGTGATTCTAAAAAGCTGAATTGGTCAATCGCAGCAACAAAAGTTACAAGGAATACTAATAAAATTTGAATAAAACTTGCTTGCATATTCATTGACCCCTTTTATAAATAAAAATTATTGGAATAATTTCGAAACGTCTTCTTTTCCTTCAGTTGGTACTTTCTGAATTTCAAGTTCGACACCTAACTCCTGCAGTCTTCTGAATGCAGCAACATCTGCATCATCAACCGCAACAACACCTGCTACTTGGCGTTTTCCTTCCGCCATGTGCATGTTCCCAATGTTAACCTTCTTGATTGGCACTCCTCCCTCTACTAATTTCACTACGTCTTGAGGATTTTCACAAATGATGAAAATCAACTGACGGTCTGCTGCCTTACCGATGACATTAATCGTTTTTTCAATAGTGAAATAACGAGTTTGTGCACCAGTTGGAGCAGCCATATCCATTAACCCTTGACGCATCGGATCCGCAGCTACTTTATCGTTAGCAACAAGCAGTAGGTTGGCCCCTAAGTAAGATGACCATTGAGTTGCAACTTGACCGTGAATCATACGATTGTCAATTCGTGTTAATAAAATATTTGGCATTACTAGCTCTCCTTTCATAAAAAGCTAAATTCATTATACATAATTATTCGATTTTTTGGAAGCGTTTTAGTAAAACTTTTTTAATAAATTCTTCATTTTTGAGTTTCTATTACATTTTTGTATTGTTAATTTGTAAAACATTATATATAAATGCTTTTTCCACCACTTTGATGTCAGACAACTCTCACTAATCTCTACAAATATATTTGAAATTCTTCACAATTACCAAAGTCCCCCCTCAAAATTTTTCCCATAAAAAAAGAAGCTTAGAATCTAAGCTTCCATTTCACTTTATTTTGATTTTCCGATAATAGAACTAGTTCCACTGATAGTCACGATAACACCAAACGCAATGATAATCATTCGATTGACCATCTCTCCTGAGACAAAGAAACTTCCAGCGATAATCAGAACTCCTGCTAAACTAACGAGTAACGTTTTAGCAAGCGATCCTTGCTGTTCATTTTGCTTCGCTCGGTTTAACTCTCCTTCTTGAACTCCCTTTTGCACCACATACTTTGGTAAAATACTTTTCAGATACGCCACTGTTGAAAGCGCGTAAAATAACGCTCCTACAAATACGCATAACAACACATCACTCGGAAAGAAACTATAGAAAATAGCTCCTAGTGCAAATGCAATAACAAAGCGATGTCTAAAGGCATTAAAAGTCACTAAGTCATCTTTCGGAATATGATAAACCGTCTTTAAGAATGGCAAATAGAAATAATCCTTACCGTCAGCTCCTGTATAAAACTCTCCAAAAATCGATTGCATACAGTCACCGCTTATAAGACTTCAGAAATTGCAAAACGAGATACCGTAATCACGACGCCTTTTGCAATCTCAACATCCACTTTTTCTTCGTCAACTTTCTTTACAGTACCATATAATCCATTCGCACAGACAACACGTTTTCCAACTTGTAATGCTTCATGTAATTTCTCAAAATACTGTTGCTGACGCTTCATATTTTTTCTTGAGAAGATATAATAAATCCCTAAAATCACAACAACAAATACGATGAACGTAAGGGAACTCACTAGAATAATATTGGCAGTCATTAAATCCCATCCTCGTCATCAAATTCATCGATATCATTATTTTGAATCGTTGGTAAACTTACTTGTTGAATCGCTTCTTTACCAGCTAACAAGCTTTGTGTTACCACGTCTTGTGCACTTGCAGCAAATTCACGTAACATTGCAATTTCAATCAGCATTGGTAAGTTTGTTCCAACAACAACTTCCACATTTTCAAAATCAACAGAAGCTAACATAGCAGCCTTAAATGGACTTCCTCCTAAAAGGTCCGCAAATACAACGATTCCTTCTGTTTCTTCTTGCAATTCAGCCATTGCATTTCTTAAATTATTTTCAAGAGCATCCATTGGATCACTTTCTAAAAATGGTACTACGCGATATGCCGCTTGTTTTCCAGCGATCATCTCTAACGCTTGTCCCACTCCAACAGCAAATTGTCCATGCCCAGTAAGAATTAACCCTATCATTCCATTTCCTCCTAAATACTTAATACCTTAATACTAGACCAGGTCTCATTAAATAGCAAGCACAAATTAATGCGTTTTCATAAATTTCCGTGAAAATAAAACGTGGAGCATTGCCGTTTCACTGGGGGGTGACAATACTCCACGTTTAAAAGCTATACGAATTTTTTTATTTTACCGATTAGAACAATTCTTTGTAGATAGCAATTGTTTCTTCTAATGTTGGCATGAATGGGTTACCTGGTGCACAAGCATCGATTAACGCATTCTTAGATAGATAATCGAAGTCGAAGTCTTTTTCTTCAATTCCTAATTCAGTTAATTTCTTAGGAATACCAACTGTTTCAGAAAGAGTTTCGATTTCTTTGATTGCATATGCTGCACATTCTTCGTCAGATTTACCTTCAGTTTGTAAACCTAAAGCTTTTGCAACATCACGGAATGCAGCTGGAACACGTTTTGCATTTTCGCGTTCGATAATTGGTAATAACATTGCACAGCATACACCGTGTGGAAGTTTATAAACAGCACCTAATTGGTGAGCCATTGAGTGAACATAACCAAGTCCAGCGTTGTTGAATGACATACCGCCTAAGAAGATTGCGTTCACCATAGCTTCACGAGCTTCGATGTCATGGCCATCTTTAACCGCACGTGGTAAGTATTCTTTAATTAATTCAATTGCACCAATTGATAATTTCTTAGTAACGCCGTAAGCACCTGGAGTTACTAAAGCTTCAACCGCGTGAGTTAAAGCATCCATACCTGTTGCTGCAGTTAATGCTGCTGGTTTAGATACCATTAATTCAGGGTCATTTACTGAGATTAAAGCTAGGCTGTTTTTATCAACCATTACCATTTTAACTTTTCTTTCTTCGTCTGTAATTACGTAGTTGATTGTAATTTCAGCTGAAGTACCTGCAGTTGTGTTGATAGCAACTACTGGTAAACCTTTTTTAGCAGATTTGTGTAATCCTTCGTAGTCTTGTGGTTTACCACCGTTTGTTGCAATAATTGAAATACAGCTTGCACAGTCTTGAGGTGATCCACCACCTAAGCTGATAATGAAGTCACAGTTGTTTTCTTTTACTGCAGCAACCCCATCGTTAACGTTTTTACAAGTTGGGTTTGGTTCTACATCAGAGTAAACAACGAAGTCCACACCTGCTTCTTTTAAAGGTCCTGTTACTTTAGGAAGAATATCACTTGATTCGATAAATTTATCCGTTACTAAAAGAGCTTTATGATATCCTAGTTCTTTTACGTAAGGTCCAATTTCTTTAACGACTCCTCTTCCGATTAAGTTAATTGCTGGTACATAAAATGTTGACATAATTTTTCTCTCCTAACTAGTAAGTAAGTTTATAAAACACCTTTTTTCAAGATGATGTTTCCGTACAAGGCACTTTCTCCTGTTTGAATCACTAGATAAGCGTCTTTAGCTTGTTCGTAAAACTCAAATCGTTCGAACTCTTTAATCGCTGCTCCTGGGTGACTTTCTTCTAAGAGACGTTTATATTCGTCCCAAATCACCGGAACAGTTGGATCTCCCGGAACGACTTGCATTAATCCTGCTTGATATGAACTGTAAGTATCTAATGGCAATACTTGTAGAATTGCTTCTAAAGCCACTGGAACACCATGTCCGTCCATACGAATCACTCGTTGGCCGATACGATGAGCTGGGAAGTTTGCGTCCGCAAGTACCAATTCATCTCCATGTCCCATCTCCATTAAATATTTCACAAGTTCTGGGCTTAAAATTTTAGGAATTTGTTTTAACATTACTGAATTCCTCTCTTCACTTTATTGAATTTCAAGCGAATTTCTTCTAAATTTGCAATCGCGCGACTTTCATAACGCGTTACTGGTTCTGAAGCCTTGATAATGTCTTGTGCTTCTTTGCGACTTGAAATCACGCCAAGAGTTAGCATTTGTGACAAGATATTTCCAAGTGCACTCGCTTCGACAGGGCCAGTAATAACTGTACGTCCTGTAAAGTCTGCCGTTAACTGGCAAAGCAATTTGTTTTGAATTCCTCCGCCGACCATTTGAACAGTGGTCATTTCGTGTTTTGTCAATTGCTCTAATTGAGTAATTGTTTCTAGATAAGTTAAAGCTAAACTTTCTAGAACGACACGAACGATTTGACCTTTCGTTTGCGGAATTTTTTGTCCACTCACTTTACACCATTCTTTAATTTTTGTTTCCATTTCTCCAGGAGAAGCGAAAACTGGGTCGTTTGGATGAATCCAAGTTTGGTTGTCCGTTACTTCTTCGGCTAATGTGACCATTTCGCCAAAGCCAACTTCTTCCCCTTGCAAGCGCCAGTCGCGTTGTAATTCTTGAATAATCCACATTCCTGTTGTGTTTTGTAAGAGACGATATTTACCATCAAAACATCCTTCATTTGTAAGTCCTGAGGCAAATGCTTCTTCCGTAACAACAGGTTCGTCAGATTCTGTTCCGACAAGCGACCAAGTACCACATGAGATAAAGACAGTGCCTTTTTCATGTTCATATGGAATCGCAAGTACTGCAGCAGCTGTATCATGTCCAGCCCCTGCAATCACGTCAAATGGATCTACTTTCAACTGTTGAGTGATGCGTGGTGATAATTGTCTTAAGACCTCACCATTCTTCGTTGGCGTTGTGAACCATTTACGCGGAATGTCTAAGCGTTCAAACACTTCTTCTGAGAAGTCTTGTGTAAAAATATCCAGTAATCCACTTGTACTTGCAATCGTGTATTCATTTGAGAGTACACCTGAAAGTAAGTAGTTGATTAAATCTGGGATAAACAACACGCGTTGAACGATATTTCTTAATTGTGGTTTTTCTTGCAAATCTGAATAGATTTGTAAGACCGTATTAATGGTTGCAGGCTGCACACCTGTTTTTTGGAATAATTCTTTCTTCGAGATAGCGTTATAAAATGACTCCTCGTATCGACCCATTCGGTTATCTCTGTAACAATGTGGTTGATAGAGCAAATCTCCATTTTGATCTAGATAGGCATAGTCTACTCCCCATGTATCAACAGAGATGGAACGAATCGGAATCGAATCTTTGGAAGCCTTCTTGATTCCTTGCTTAATTTCTCCAAACAAGTGCAACAAATTCCAATACAAACCATCATTAAGATTCACCGGTTCGTTTTTGAACCGATGAACCTCTGATAATTGGAGGGAGTGCCCGTCATAAATCGCCTGCATAACACGTCCTGAACTTGCGCCTAAATCAATGGCTAATAATTTAATCAAGCTCATGTTTTCTCCTCCATTACTAATCCCTATTTTTTATTCGTATAGTAAAGCTTTGATTTCTTCGCTATCGATGTTCTTAGCGTCATACCATTTAGAACCAGTATCCACGTCTTTAACTGTTTCACCTTTAGCTGCAGCGATTGCTAATTTAACAGCTTGGTAACCAATTTGAACTGGGTCTTGAGTTACAGAACCAACGAAGATTCCTTTACGGATAGCATCTTGTTGTAATGCACCTGAGTCGAAACCAACAGCTAAGATCTTGTCTGCGCCAAGTTTAGATTCTTTGAAACCACCGTTAGCGTTGATGATTGCTTTAGCAGCGAATTCGTTTGAACCATAGATTGCAACAGTGTCTTCTTTTTCAAGAACTGTAGAAGCTTCAGTTTTACCTGCAGCATCGTCTACTTGAGCTGGAACACGAACTTCAATAACAACTTTAGCATCAGCTTCAGCTACATCATTTTTGAATTTGTCATGTCCAGTTACAGCAGTTTTAATGCCTTTTTTGTTTAATAATTCAACCATTTTATCAATGAAACCTTTTGTTCTTTGAGTGATTGAAAGTGAGTTAACTTCTTGAGAAACAACCCCGATACGAACTTTCTTGTCGCCGACTTTGCTTTCAAGTAATTTGAATAAGTGTTCAGCAGCGTTACCACCAGCAGCATGGTTGTCTGTTGATGCAGTAGCTTTGATAGCTCCTTCTGGTGCTCCTGGAACCCCTGAGTCAAATCCGATAATAGGAATGTTTTTAGATTGTGCTTGTTTAATCGCATCTAATTCTGCTTCAGTATCTAATGCAGCTAAAGCGATTGCTTTTGGATTTTTGTTGATCGCATTGTTTAATTGTTCCAATTGTTCTGCGATTGCTGTTTCATTTTGAGGTCCTACGAAAGTAATTTTAGCACCTAATTCTTGAGCTGCTTTTTCAGCCCCTTTGTTTACAGCTTTCCAGAAGTCATGTTGGAACCCTTTAGCGATTACTTCTACTTTGAAGTCTCCGCTTGCTTGAGCTTTATCTTTTCCACCGTCAGCATTTGATTTATTTGAAGTACATCCTGCTAATAAAGCAGAAGCACAAGCTAGAGTTGCAATTGCATATTTAAATGATTTTTTCATGATTTTTTCTCCTTTATATGTCCTTTTTGACCCTTCATTTGAAGGAATCTTCCCAACTCATTGTGTACAATATCAAACTTATTTTTTCTTATTCATACGGATTAAGATATCTGAGTAAACGGCAACGATTACAACGAAACCTGTGATGAATAATTGATAGTGTGGTTGTAAGTCGATGTATGGTAAACCAATCTTCAAGACAGACATGATGAATACCCCGATGATTGTACCAACAACTGAACCAACCCCACCAGCAAGTGAAGTACCACCGACAACTACTCCGGCGATGGCATCAAGTTCCATACCGTTCCCTGTACCAGGAAGGATTGTTGAATACGTTGCAGCATATGCGATACCAGCTAAACCTGCTAGAAGTCCACTGATGACATAAGCCATACCTTCCCATTTGATAACGTTTACACCTGAAAGTCTAGTAGCTTCTTTATTTGAACCGATGGCAAAGATGTAACGACCAATTTTTGTTTTGTTTAAAACAATGGCTGCAATAATCGCTACGACAATCAAGACGATCAACCCGGTCGGAAAATTATCTTGCGTTCTGAATAAGTCTTTGTACCAGCCTTCACCAGTTCCACGTAATGGGAACGTCACACTTTGTACGTTTGACACGATTGAACTCAAACCACGAGAAATCATCATTGTACCGAGTGTTGCGATGAATGGTGGTAATCCAAATTTCGCAATTAAAATTCCGTTGAATAATCCAAATACACCTCCAATCACTAATATTGCCAACAATGCTAGCCATAAAGGCCAACCCATTTTTGTATGGAGCACTCCACCAACGATGGCAGAACACATCATTACTGTACCGATTGATAAGTCAATACCACCGGTGATAATAACGAATGTTACCCCAATTGCTAAGAAACCAATGTAATAAGATGCGTCTAAAATGCTTACCGCTGTATCAAACGAACGGAACGATTCACTTGAGACTGCAAAGAATGTGAAAATCACGATCAACGCGATTAATGCAATTAATTTTTGTAATCCAACTGATTGTACCAGTTTCGTCCATAGGGACTTTTTCTCTTCCATATCAATACCTCTCTTCGATTATCGATCCGTTGCTAAAGCTAGGATACGTTCTTGAGTCGCTTGACTAATATCAAGTTCCCCAGTTTTACGTCCTTCACACATGACAACAATACGATCGCTCATACGTAAAATTTCTGTAAGCTCTGAAGAAATCATAATGATTGATTTTCCTTGAGCTACTAGTTCATTCATTAATGAGTAGATTTCACTTTTCGCACCAACGTCAATTCCTCGAGTTGGTTCGTCAAAAATTAGAATATCGCTATTTTGTTCTAACCATTTCGCAATAACAACTTTTTGTTGGTTACCACCTGATAAGTTACGAACGAGTTGTTTCGATGATGGTGTTTTCGTTCTTAATTGTTTAACGAATTCATCACTGACTTTGATAATTTCACCATCATCGATTAAACCACCCTTAATGTACTTATCAAGGTCTGTCATTACCGTGTTATTGGCAATGGTCATATCAACGATACATCCATAACGTTTACGGTCTTCTGAAAGATAACCAATACCTTCTTTAATAGCATCTTGAGGAGAATTGATATTAACCTCTTTACCATTAATCTTGATTGTTCCGCTATCTTTCTTATCAGCCCCGAATAGTAAACGAGCTACTTCTGTACGTCCAGCCCCCATTAATCCTGAGAAGCCTAGGATTTCACCTTTATGAAGCACAAAGCTAACATCTTTTACGTGGCTTCCTGAGTTTAAGTGTTCCACTTCTAATACAACAGGTGCTCCTTCTGGTACTGCAGAAACCGCTTTCGGATCTTCGTAAATAGTACGACCAACCATCATTGCGATGATCTCGTCCTTTGTAGTTTCTTTTGTATTTACAGTTCCAACATATTCCCCGTCCCTCATAACCGTTACACGGTCCGTAATACGGGCAATTTCGTCCATACGGTGAGAAATATAGATAATTCCTACACCTTTAGCACGTAAGTCATCAATAATTGCGAATAATTCATTAATTTCTGATTCTGTTAACGCTGCTGTTGGTTCGTCGAAAACAATAATCTTAGCATCCATTGACAATGCTTTGGCAATTTCAACCATTTGTTGTTTACCAACTGTTAAGTTTCCCACTTTTTCTTGTGGATTAATATCCAGTTTCAACAATTTGAATAATTCTTTTGCCTTTTTATTTCCGGCATTATCGTTGATGAAGAGACCTTGATTAATTTCTTCACGACCGATGAAGATGTTTTGAGCCACTGTTAAGTGGTTCATCATATTCAACTCTTGGTGCACGATTACAATCCCATCGTCCATAGCCTCTTTTGGCTTAGAATATTCTACTTGTTTTCCGTTATAGTGAATGGTTCCTTCGTTCGCGCCGTAAATACCTGTCAATACTTTCATCAAAGTGGATTTACCAGCCCCGTTTTCCCCCATTAGCGCGTGTACTTCACCTGTTCTTAGGTCGAAGTCTACACCTTTTAGGGCTTTTACAGGTCCAAACGATTTCACAATTCCCTTCATTTCAAGAATAACTGGATTACTCATGCATTTCACCTACCTGTTCCAGTTTTGTAATACGCTCTTTCAGCGTTTCTATTTGTTCTTGTTGATTTACAATGATGTTTACAACTTCTAGCAGCAAGTGGCTGTTCATAAAATGATCTTGCGCATGAACGGAAAGAAGTGTTGGACTAGCGCCCTCTCCTCTAATTTCTTGCTGAATCATTTCTGTTTGAACATTATGCGCTTCAACTCCTTTAACTCTCGCTTCATCAAGGAGGCCTCTTGCAGATGAAATATCACCTGCAAGAGCACTCTTAACGGATTGCATTGCTAAAGTTGTTACTTTGCTACTTTTGACAATGAGTTGCATCAATCGTTGCGTATCTGCTTTTTTTGTTTCGCTCATTGGCTTAACCTAATAATTCAATCGCTTGTTTTAGAACTTCTTCTCCGCGCATGTTTTCAAAGTCATCGTCTGAAATTACAGCAACTGGAACATGAAGTGAAGCTTTTGCTTTTTCTTCTAAATAAGCTAGTTGAGGTCCTAATAATAAGACATCAATATTTTTTAGAGTATCAATCCCAGTAATTCCTACTGAGTAGAATGAGTAATCTAATTTATCACGGTAAATTACTTCTTGAATGCGTTCAACGAGCATACTTGTTGTTAATCCACCGACACAGGCTAAAATAATTGTTTTTGTCATTTTAGTCTCTCCTTTCTCTTACTTATGGATAGGTCCTAATAATTGGCATGCACGGTAGTCAGCTGATTCTAAATCTTCTGTTCCGAATAATGACCAGTTCTTAGGTCTGAAGATATCTTCTTCTGCAACGTTATGCATATTCACTGGAATACGTAACATTGAAGCAAGAGTGATAAGGTCAGCACCAATATGTCCATAAGTGATAGCACCGTGGTTTGCACCCCAGTTATTCATTACATCGTATACTGACTTGAATGCGCCTTTACCTGTTAAGCGAGGAGCAAACCAAGTTGTTGGCCAACCTGGATCTGTACGGTTATCCAATGTATGGTGTACATCTTCAGGCAATTCAAGTGTGTATCCTTCTGCGATTTGTAATACCGGTCCAACGCCTTTCAATAAGTTCAAGCGAACCATTGTCACAGGCATATTTCCTTTAGATAAGAAGCGAGTTGAGTAACCGCCGCCACGGAAGTATTCACGGTTAGCTGCTGGGAAGTCAGTATTTGCAAGCATTGCATCTACTTCACTTTGTTCTAATTCCCAGAATGGTTTAATCACTGGTTCGCCGTTTCTTGTAGCTTGACCAGTACCGTCTAATGTACAAGAACCAGAGTTGATTAAGTGTAAGAATCCATTTTCAGCATGGCCTTCAAGTTTATGTCCTGTTACACGTTCAACAGCTTCTGGACTCCAGTAAGTACGAACATCCGCAAAGATTTGTGGAGTGTTTGTTAATAAGTAGTTGAATAGCATTGATACACCGTTTAACGCATCATTTTCAGTTGCGAAGATGTATGGTCTGCGAATTCCGTTCCAGTCGAATTGAGTGTTTAGGAATGTTTCCATGAAGTCTCCGTTAGGGAAGTGGTCTGTCCATTGACGTTGACCTTGGAATCCACCAACAAGAGCGTAGTGACCAACTGCTTCTTCTTCAAAGCCTAGTTCAGCAAGTCTTGGGTTACCAATCATTAAGTCACGTCCAATTAAGAACATCTTAATAACGAATTCCCATTGTTTATCTTTTTCTTCACGGCTTAAAACAAGGTCTTCACGGTTGTGATCGAATCCTTCTTTAACGTTTTCTTTCACCCATTTAAGCGCACGTTCGAATTCTTCGTGATCGTAAATACCACGATCGATACGGCGAGTGAATTCAGTCATATCTACTGATTCATTACGCATTCCTAAATATTCTTGGAAGAAGTTAGGATCTACGATAGAACCACCGATACCCATTGATACACTACCCATTGATAAGTAAGCTGTATCTCTCATTAAACCTGTAGCAAGAGCTGCTCTTGCGTAACGTAAGATTTTTTCTTTAACGTCTTCAGGAATTTCTGTATCTGTTGCTTCTTTTACGTCTTTACCGTAAATTCCGAATGCTGGAATTCCTTTTTGAGCGTGAGAAGCAAGAACTGCTGCTAAGTAAACAGCCCCTGGTCTTTCAGTTCCGTTGAATCCCCAAATAGCATGTGGAATATCAGGAGACATATCCATTGTTTCACTACCATAGCACCAGCAAGGTGTTACAGTGATTGTTGCACACACGTTTGATTTCTTGAACAATTCGTGAGACGCTGCTGCTTCTGGTACACGACCAATTGTTGATGGTGAGATCACACATTCAACTGGTTGTCCATCAGGATATTTCAATGTAGACTCGATTAAAGCAGCTACACTCTTCGCCATATTCATTGTTTGAACTTCTAACGATTCGCGAACTCCTTGGCGACGACCGTCAATAGTTGGGCGAATCCCAATACGTGGATGTTGAATCATTTTTATTCCTCCTATTTTTAAACTTCACGAACAGTTCCGTCAGGATTGTATTTCTTGTATCCTGGGTGGCGTCCTGTTACTTTGTAGTTTTCGCGCATCTTGAACATTTGCTCTAATTTTTCTCTTGAGATTTCTTTTTCTTCAATGCCTTTTGTTAGTAATAACATTCTTCCGTGGAATGTTGATTTAGCCACGAGTTCTAATGTTTCCATTCTGTAGTATGCTGTAATCACATCACTACCCACTGTTAATGCACCATGGTTTTCAAGTAACATCACGTCGTGTTCTTGTAAGTATGGTGTAATCGCATCTGGAACTTCCATTGTTGAAGGAACTCCGAATGGTGTAATTGGAATTGAACCGATAACAATCGCACTTTCAATTAGTGAATAAGTATCTAATGGAATATGTGCTAATGTGAATCCAGTTGCAATTGGTGGATGAGCGTGAACAACAGCTCTCACATCGTCGCGTTCTTCATAGCAGCGAATATGCATTTTAATTTCGCTTGAAGGACGGAAACCTTCGTTGGCTTCAATCACTTCTCCTTTCATATTTAATTTAACGAGTTTTTCAGGAGTGATAAAACTCTTACTGATACCTGTTGGTGTTGCGATGATGGTATCCTCATCAATGCGAACTGAAACGTTTCCGTCATTAGCAGCAACCCATCCTAGTTGCCACATTTTATGACACACGTCACAAATTTGTTCGCGTACTACTTGTTCATCAAAAGTCATAGTATCATCCCTTTCTGATTTCTATCTTAGCAACTAAAGAAAGCGGATACAATACGTGGAAGCGCTATTGAACATCCTTCAGGATTTGTGCTATAATTTGTTCATAAATGTTCAAAATCGTTCAACTAGGGGGTTTTATTATGGTATGCTTCGAGCGAATGTCTCGTATTATGGACATTCTTGCGAAAAGGAAAATCATCTCTACCTTCCAATTGGAAGCGTTGATGTACTGCTCCACCTCTACATTGAGGCGTGACCTGATTAAACTGGAAAAAGAAGGAAAAATCATACGATCTCATGGCGAAGTTCGACTTGTTACTACAAACAATATTGAATACGCTTACGATAGTAGAAGCCATGAAGAAACTCAGGGAAAACAACAAATTGCAGAAACGGCCTCCACTTTCTTAACGGATAATCAATCGATTTTTATCGATAGTTCATCTACGTGTGCCGCGCTCGCACCTCACTTAGGAACTCTTAAAAATTTACGTGTCATAACAAATGGGATTGAAATTGCACGTAGGTTGAACAATTATGAAAATATTACCTTGTTCTTTTGCGGAGGACATATCGGCTATGGAACCAACTCAGCTTTGGGAGATTTTGCGACGAGTTTTATCAATAACTTCCATGCAGATATTTGTTTTATGAGCTGCCGAGGTCTCGACCGTTTTGCTGCTTACGAGGCCAATCATAGTCAGGCTCTCTTTAAACAACAGATGATTGCGAATTCCGATGTTGCCGTACTTCTTGCGGACCACTCGAAATTCAATACGAGTCATTACTTTAAACTATCGAATTACAACGCGATTGATTATATCGTAACCAATCAAGCTCCTGTCGAATCATTCCAAGATACGGTAGGCGCTCAATGCGAAATTCTTTGGTAAAAATATCGAACAAAGAAAAGCACATGAATTTATTTGAACATTTTGAAAAAGAACTAGCTCTATGTTGAGTTAGTCCTATCGTTTTTATCTTTGTTCCTATTAAATAGAAAAAAACGCGCTACAGTTGTAGCGCGTTTTTGTTTACTATGATTATGCTTTTAATTCTGCTGTTAAGCTTTCTAATTGGTCTACTAAATGTCCAACGTAAGCAATCGCTTGTTTCAATGGTTCATCTGTTGAAACATCGCAACCTGCATGAATTGCTAAGTCTTTGGCAGACATACTTCCACCTTTAGATAAAGTATCTAACCACACTTTAGCGTGTTCAGGGTTCTCTTCGATTTGGTTCGCAATCGCAGTTCCGATTGTAAGACCAGCTGAATACGTATATGGATATAATCCCATGTAATAGTGAGGTTGACGCATCCATGTTAACTCTGCCCCTTCGTTTACAACAAGGCTGTCTCCGAAGAATTCTTGCATCACTTCTTTTTTCACGTTTGATAATACATCTGCGTTTAACATTTCGTTATTATCAATCATCTTGTAAATACGATCTTGGTACACTGCTTCCATGTAGTGAGTAACCATGTTGTGGAAATACGTACGGCTAATCATATTACTGATGACCCAACGTTTGAAACGAGCGTCTGTACTTGTTTTGAGTAAGTAGTTTGAAACGATGACTTCATTACATGTTGACGGAGCTTCAACGAAGTATAATGAACATTCATTGTTTAAAATCGATTGATGTTTGCCTGTTGACATGAAGTGGTATGCATGCCCTAATTCGTGCGCTAACACGAATACTTCGTTCATTTTACCTGTCCATGATAATAGGATAAATCCAGCAACGTTAGGAACAGTTGCACAGAATCCACCAGTGCTCTTACCAATGTTTTGTGGGAAGTCTGTCCAGCGTTTGTCATAACTTTCATCAATCATCGCTTTGTAGTCTTCGCCAAGAATGCCTAAAGCTTTCTTCAAGTACTCACGAGATTCTTCAATCGTCATATCCACTTCGAATTCTGGATCTAAGTTGATTTTGGCATCCATGAATTGCATATCAGAAATGCCGTGCTCTTTCGCTAATAATTTAATGTAGCGTTGCATATGAGGCGCTAAGTCTGTCATCAGCATACGAATTTGACGGTCGTATAATTCACGGTCTCCATCTTGTTCGTCTAATAAGTAGTCAATCACGCTGTCATAACCGCGCATTGTTGCCATCATTTTTTCTTTCTTCAATTGAGAAATGTATTCATTGGCAACCGTATTTTTATATGCGTTCAATGTTTTATAGAAGCTCTTAGCCGCAGCACGACGTACTTCTTTATCAGGATCCATTTCATGTAAGTTTTCGTATAAAACGAAGCTGTTTTCAAGAGTCTTACCGTTTGCTTCAAATGACTCGAATTGCATATCTTCGTGTTTTGTTACTTCATATAATTGATAGAAACTTGGTAAGCTACTTAAGTTTGATAGCACTTGTTCTGCATCTTTAGAAAGCGTATGTTTCTTTTGTCGAATCACTTTTTCAACAAAGTAAGCTAAGTCAGGTCTCTTCTCTGCTACGAATTGGTTTAAGAAGGCTTCTTCTAATGAAACGAGTTCTGTCATTACAAAGCTCATGTTTTCCGCGTACGATACGCTGACTGCTTCGAATGCTGTGGCGTTTTCCACTACTTTTGGATTCAAGCGGTCAACCGTCATTGGTAATTCTGCATAATGAGAAGCGCGGTATACTGCTAATTCAATCGCCTCATACTTGCGAATCGCTTCATCTAATACTTCTAAGTCACCTAATTGGTTTTCGTATTTTTCTTTGAAAGCTTTCATTTCTTTCTTTAATTTGTCCAACTCTGCATAAAATGCTTCGTCGCTTGGATAAAGTAAAGTCATATCCCATGTAATAGAAGGATCTACTTCGCTTCTTGGTACTAATTTAATTTCAGCCATAAAAGTCACTCCTTTTCGATAGTATCCATTATACACAATCTCCGGTTCGTTTGCTATACTAGGAATATTGAAAAACGAAAGAAGGTGCCCCGGTGCAAGTTATTCAGGAACAGTCAAATTCTCCTCTTGTAATTTCGATTCCGCATAGTGGAACGGACATCCCACAAGATATTGCTTTGCTTTGTAATCTAGCAGCTAAGCGCGAGCATACGGACTGGGCTCTTCCAGAACTTGTGGTCCCACTTTCTGAGACGACTCTAGTAGCTACCGTTTCTCGCTATATTGTAGACGTGAATCGTTTTAAACCACGTACAGAGAAAGCGACACAGCCTATCATTCCAAGAATAGATGAAAAGGGAAATCAGCTATTTAAAAACTATCCTTCGAAGCAAAAACAAGCCGATTGGTTGGAGCGGTATTACACGCCCTACTACCTTCATTTAGAAAATCTATTGAACGAAAAGTTAGAACAACATGAACGAGTGTTGTTGGTCGATGTGCATGGTTATGATGACAAGCTGTTTAGGACAAACGACATTATTTTAGGAACGCGCAAGAAACAAACTTTAAGTCAAGATACCTTGAAACAACTCCAACTTCTCTTTCATGAAGAAAGATTAACCACTCAAGTAGATACTCCATTTTCTGGGGGCAATATTATTGCGACCTTTGGAAAACAAGCAAGAATTGAAGCCGTTCAAATCGAAGTACCGTATTCGCTTTATTTAGAAGGTCACTCGCTTCATCCAGAACGAGCTACTACTTTACAAACGAAATTCCAAACGATTTTTCAAAAAATAAAAATGTATCATTTTTGATACGTATCAAAAATGATACATTTCTTTCTTTACAAAAAATCACCTTGAACGATTCATCCGTCCAAGGTGGTTTTCTTTATTCGTTATTTGATTTTTCTTGCAATTGTTTTATTTGCTCTTCCAATTGCTGGATACGTGTTTCTTGCGCATCGATTTGTTCTTGCATTTGTGTAATCTGATCTTTGTAATTTTCTAGTGGTGTCTTCGTCGATTTCGCGAAACTACGATAAACGAATACGGACACAAATAGAATGATACCAGTAAGGATGATAAACACCCATGCTTGATTTCTTCTTAAATATCGATTAAAACTTCTTTGTAATTCATTTCCTTGTTCGCTCATCTGTATCACCTCTTATTTTTAAAGTATACCATTTATTGCAAAATAACTCTAGGGGGCTGTCACAAGATGCGTCATCTCTTCTGTCATCTTGCCGACTATCCCTTCATCACAGACCACAATTAGAATGTCGCCACTACGGATAACCGTATCCCCGCGAGCAATAATTTCCTTGGCGCCACGTCGGATGGTCGCAATAATGATTTCTTGTGGCCACTGAATATCGCGAATCGCTTTTTCAACTAGTGGACTATCCACCATCACAGGTACTTCGAAGGTTGTGCGCTCTCCTTTTGTATCCGTTGAATGTTCTTTATCTAAACGTTCTGCTAATACTTCATAGATAGGATCCATCTTCAAGAAGTCTGCCACGATATATGCCACTAATGTACAAATTCCAAGCGGCATTAATTGGTTCAATCCACCAACCATTTCCGTTACAAGTAGTAAGGCTGTTAGTGGGGCTTTCCCAATCGCTGCAAAATATCCCGCCATCGCAAAGAACACGAAGCTCACGCGTACGCTGGGGTCTACTCCTAAGAAATCAATTAAGAATTCTGCATAGGCTAATCCAAGAAGCGCACCTAGAGAAAGGATTGGCAAGAAGATCCCTCCAGGAAGTCCTGTTCCGTATGAAATCATTGAGTAGACAAAACGAATCGCAAATAATCCCACTAAAAATTGAACGGTGTGATTTTCTTTAACGAGGGCTAATACTAACTCGCCCCCACCGCCCAACACATGCGGATTCCACATGCCAAGAGGAATAATCAGCATAAAGGCAATCAAGCAGTAATTATACGGGGCCACTTTCGGGAATAGTGTCTTGTAAATTTTGGGCAAGGCTAATGTGAGACGATGATACGCTAACCCGAAAATCGCAAGGATGATTCCAAGAAGAACGACATAGCCATAATATTCCATCGGGAAGCGTTGATCGTTCCCAAGGTTTAATGATGGATGGACTCCAAATACATTTAATGAAATAAAATTGGCCACAATCGCAGCTGTTAGAGTCGTCACGGCTACCAGTGGGCTGAAGGTATGATGGACTTCTTCCAGTACGAACATGAGACCTGCAATCGGTGCATTAAACGCCGCCGCTAGTCCGGCACCTGCTCCACTAGAAATAAATACATTTTTCTGAACACGGTTTGCCTTAAAGGTCTCTGCCACCCCTTGGCCAACCGATGCTCCTAATTGAATCGAAGGACCTTCTCGTCCAAGCAAGAGTCCTGAACCAATGGAAATCGCACCACCGACGAATTTCTTCCAGCAGACAGACCACCAGTTCATATCCATCTTTCCTTGAAGTTGTAATTCTACTTGTGGAATCCCGCTTCCTTTAATATCAGGATCGCTTTTTACAATCTGCCCTAAAATAACCCCCATTACAAGGCTAAAGAGAATCCATGCCGGAATCCATTGCGGTTGTTCTCTTAAAAACGAATAGACATTTACTACTTGTTCTAAAATAAAACCAATCATATATCTAAATAAACTAACCGCGCTTCCTGCCAGAACACCAATCAAAGCGCCAATAGCAATATAACCAGATTTGCGGTATCTTCTTGGGTTTAAGTTACTCAGAAACTCCACTACACTCATCCTTTACGATTTATTCTCTTTCATTATAACAAAGTCTGTCCATAAAAAAAGGAAGAAATGAAAATTCTTTCACTTCTTCCATTATTTTATTCACCTTGTAGGTCTGCTTCGTCGAGGGCATTCATTAAGCGGAATAATTCTTCCTCTGTTAATGCTGCTTTTTCCTCTTTCGCAAAATCGCGGACGATTTCACCACGATGCATGACAATGAGTCGGTTCCCAAAATGAATCGCGTCAGATAGATTGTGTGTAATCATAAGCGCGGTTAAGTTCTTTTCTTCGATGGTCTCTTGTGTTTTCTGCATAATCTTGCGCTGTGTTTTCGGGTCAAGCGCTGCTGTATGTTCGTCTAACAGTAATAGTTGTGGAGCGTTCATCGTTGCCATGAGGAGTGAAATGGCTTGACGTTGACCTCCTGATAAGAGTCCGATTTCTGTATGAAGACGGTCTTCTAACCCTAGTCCTAGAGGGGCTACTAAAGCTTCGAATTGTTGCAACTCTTCTTTAGATGACGTTTTAAACAGGCTACGTTTTTGACCGCGTCGATTCGCTAAGGCTAAGTTTTCAGCCACTGTCATACGAGGAGCTGTTCCTTGCATTGGGTCTTGGAAAACACGGCTAATATAAGCCGCACGTTCAAAATCCGCCGTATGTTCGATTTGATGGCCACCAAACGAGATTGTTCCTTCGTCTAAAGAAAAATTACCAGCAATCGCGTTTAAGAAAGTTGATTTTCCTGCACCATTCCCGCCGACAATCGTAATGAAGTCTCCTTCTTGAATGGATAAGCTAACGTTTTTTAGTGCCTTATGCTCACGTGAAGTTCCAGGGAAAAATGTTTTTGATAAGTGTTGAATTTCAATACTCATTTAGTTTTCCCCCTTTCTATGACGTGTACTTTTTTGCTGAATCCAGCTCTTTATTTGCGGCACTGTTAAACAGAAGGCAATCAGTGCTGCTGAGATAAGTTTGAAGTCGTTTGCTTGGAAGACATTGAGTAACAACACAAGCATTAATAGTAAACGGTAAATGATTGATCCGTACAAGATGCAGACAAGACGTCCAACGAATGATTCGTCGGCAAAAATCACTTCACCAATAATAATCGCAGCTAGCGCAATTACAATCGTTCCAAGACCTGAGTTGACGTCTGCGTATCCATTGTTTTGCGCTAAAATTGCACCGGCTAAGGCGATGAGTGCGTTTGAGAGCATCAAGCCAAACACGGTCATCTTACGCGTGTTAATCCCAAGCGCGCGAGCCATCTTTTCGTTGTCCCCTGTCGCAATCAGTGCTTGTCCAAATTCTGTTTTGAAGAAGCAATACATGAGGAAAATTAAAATCCCAATCACGACAAGCCCCATAATAATGATGTCAAAATACTTTGGTAAGCCTAGTTTTGAAAAGACACTAAAAATCGTATCTTGTCCAAGAAGTGTAATATTGGCTTTCCCCATCACACGTAGGTTGATGGATAAAAGAGACGTCATTGTTAAAATCCCTGCTAATAAACTTGGAATTTTACAAACGGTCATAAGGAACGCTGTCACGCCCCCAGCAAGCGCTCCAGCAATCATCGCTACAAGCGTTGCTAAGAATGGGTTGACTCCTTGTTGAATCAAAATCACACAAGTGGCAGCCCCAAGAGGAAAGCTCCCCTCGGTCGTCATATCTGCAATATTTAAAATTCGAAAACTAATGAATAACCCGAGAGATAATACGCCCCATAATATCCCTTGAGAAATCGAAGAAATTACTAAATCCATTTCGAAAAAAATCCTCCTCTGAAACGATCAATATGACGTTTAAGTCATATTGTGTATGAATCACCACCTCATATAGTCGTTATCATATCAACGTTTCTAAACTATCTTATTTATTTGTTGGTGTTACTTTTTGTGCATCTTTTAAGATACTGTCTGGAATTGTAATGCCTAATTTTTTCGCTTTTTCTTCGTTGACATAAACAACACCTTTGTTTGCTAATGTGATTGGTGTATCGGCTGGTTTTGCACCTTTTAGAACTTTCACAACTACTTTAGCTGTTTCTACACCGATTTGGTATTGGTCAACACCTACACCTAATACTCCACCGTCAGCAACCATTGTATCAGCTGAAGGGAATACTGGCACTTTAACTGCATCTGTTACTTGAACCACTGTTGCCATTGCACTTGCAATTGTGTTATCGATTGGAACGAAGATGGCATCTACTTGGCTTGCTAAGCTTTCAGTGACTTGTTGAATGTCGTTTGTGTTTGCAATCGTTGATACTTTAACTTCTAAGCCTAATTCTTTCGCGTATTTTTCAGCTTCTTCGGCTTGTTTTACAGAGTTGTCTTCGCTTGAAGTGTAAAGAATGCCGACTTTCTTCATGTTAGGAAGAACTTGTTTCATGATTTCTAATTGTTGTTTGATTGGTGTACGGTCACTAACACCAGTGATGTTGTTTCCTGGTTTTGATTCACTTGCGATTAAACCAGCTTCAACTGGATAAGTAATCCCACCCATGATAATTGGTGTTTCTTTTGTATTGTTCGCTAACGCTAATGTTGCAGGAGTTGTAATCCCTACTAAAATGTTGTTTCCACCTGAAACTAATTTTTCAGACATGCTTGCTAAGTTACTTTGGTCACCTTGCGCGTTTTGAAGGTCGATTTCTAAGTTTTTACCAACTTCATATCCTTCGTTCTTCAATTCGTCTTGTAATCCTTTATAAATGGCATCTAAGGCTGGGTGGCTAAGTAATTGTAATACCCCTACTTTAACCGTTTCTGTTTGTGTTGATGCTGTGTTATTTGCGTTTGTTTCTTTATTTTTATCTCCTGATTGGTTGAAGAATAATGCTCCAATCACTACTAATACTAATAATGCTCCGAATAAATAAATGCTTTTGTTCTTTTTCATGATGAATTCCTCCAAAAATTAAATAAGTTGTCGCAAACTCAATTAAAAAAGAGACTACGTATTTCACTACGAGTCTCTCATACAAATAGAAAGACCACGTCAGCTCTAGTCTATAGATCTACGTGGTCGAGTTTGCTTTATAATGTAATCCACATAGATACAAGTTCACGTCAATGAAGGTTGTATCTATATGTACAAAAGTACGTTAAGAACAACCTGTATCTAGTGGCTTTGCCAACGCGTATTTAATTCTAATACGATACTTAAGTGTGCCATGTTCTTAACTCCTTTTCTAGTGATGTGTTCATTATGAACTCATT
>CAKPVL010000007.1 GCA_934193545.1 uncultured Granulicatella sp.
AAACAAAATAGCGGGATACCGGAGAAAGCCTCGAAGTCTTTCTCCTTCGAAGCCTCAAACAAGCCGTAATGGATAAAATCCATAACGGCTTTTAATTCGCATTCGATATGATTCCTCGCTATGGTTTCAATAAATGTCTGATAAGTGAATTCTCTTTTAATGTTTTTGTGCAATACCATAATCGCCTTCTTGGCATAAAACTCTACTCGAGGAGAGAGTGTTTGTACATTCTATTCTCGACTAGGGGCGAGGGAGAATAAAAAGAGTGTGTGCGTTTTATGAGGAGAGCAGATGTAACATTTTTGTTACGTAACAAAAATGTTACATCTTGGAGGGAGAGTGGAAATTAACAAATATGTTAATTTTAGGCATAAAAAAACAGCCTTGCGAGACGCAAAGCTGTTTGAAATGTTATTTATATGTGTCTTCAAGTTTGGCCATGAATGCGCCAAGCCATGTACCGAATCCTAACATCACAACGCAAGCAAGATATTGAACGATGTCAAATCCAGCGTAGTTTGTTGGGATAATCATTACAGTTGATGCAAGCACGATTCCGAAAATAAAGTGGAATAATTGTGGGTAAGCTTTCTTAAAGATGTAGTGTACAAGTTTTGAGAAAAGCGCTAATGTTACTAGTCCACCTAATGCGATTGGAAGAATCACGCTCATGTCTAATGTTTTGAAACCATCTGACATTTGTTTGTACATTCCCATGTATACGATGAAGTTTGATGGGCTAAGTCCAGGAACGATAATTCCTAAAGCAATTAATCCACCAGCAATCATCCAAGTGAAGAAGTTTGCTTCTACGCTACCGCCGATTGCATTTTCACCTAAATAAAGAAGTACGCATCCGCCAATAAATGAAGCGAGTAGAATGATAATATCACGTGTTGAGCGACCTTCTTTTCCAGCTTCTTTCCAAAGAGCAGGGATTGTTCCGACGATACATCCGATGAAGAACCAAAGAATGATTGTTTCAAAGTTACCAAGTAAGTAACTTACGCCGAATGATAGAACTACGATACCTGCAAGAGCACCGATTCCGACTGGTAAGAAGAATAATACGTTCTTCTTGAAGTCTTTTGTGACGTTTGCTAGGAAAGCAATCATGCGTTCATAAAGTCCAAAGATAGCAGCTAGTGCACCACCGCTGACACCTGGAAGGATAAATCCTGACCCGATGAACATTCCTTTAATGAATCGTAAGAACCAGTCATTTTTCTTTTGTTTATCTAATTGATGTTGAGTTGATCTTTGTTCCATAGTACCTCCAATAAATAATTCTGTCTTCTATTATACTGTAATTTGAAAGATGAGCAAGTAATGTTAAGTCTCTTAAGGAAATCTTTCCTTTCATTGCGTGTTAAATGCTTTTTTGTTATACTTGAAGGGTGAAAGTTTATAGTTTTTATGACTTAAACAATCTAAATTTTCAAACTGAAAGGAGTTGAATGGATGAAAATTGCTGTAGTTACAGATAGCACGGCTTACTTAACAAAAGAAGAATATGCCGAATATGGTATTTACGTGTTGCCGATGTCTGTTATTTTCGGACAAGAAACTTATCGAGAAGAGATTGATATTACTGCTGAAGAATTTTATGCAAAAGTAAAAAGCTCTCCAGTCTTTCCAACAAGTACACAACCGGCTGTAGGGGAAACATACGAATTATTCCACGAACTTGCAAAAGATTATGACGCTATTATTCCTATTACTATTTCTAGTGGAATTAGTGGAACTTACCAAACATGTGTGGCTGTTGCCGAAGATATGAAAGACGAAATAGCCATTTATCCAATCGATTCAGAGATTAGTTGTGCACCACAAGCGCGTGCAGTAAAACTAGCCGCTATCATGGCGAAATCTGGAGAATATTCACCAGAAGAAATCGTTGAAACGGTACAACGTTTAGTGGACCGTACGACAGCTTACTTTATCGTTGATGATTTAAGCAACTTGCAACGTGGTGGACGTTTATCAGCAGGGGCTGCATTAGTCGGTTCTATGTTGAAAATTAAGCCAATCTTGACATTCGTTGATAAGAAAATCGTTCCTTTCGAAAAAATTCGTACACAACAAAAAGCGATGAAACGAATTGAACAATTATTCGCTGACGAAACAGGAACAACAGATGGTGACGGCTATGAATTAGTCATCATCCATGCAAATGCTCCAGAAGCTGGTGAAGCTTGGAGACAAAAAATGCAAGAACAATATCCTAAATTACGTACTTCATTATCGTATTTTGGACCTGTTGTAGGAACTCACCTTGGTGAAGGTGCCCTAGGGTTCTCATGGGATATCGTACAAGAAAAGAATTTAGAGAAATAAAGAGTGGGGAAACCTGCTCTTTTTCTTCATGAAACAGAGGGATACAAATGACACTTGTTGTGAAAAAGATGTTAGCCAATACGTTAAAAGAATTAATGGATGAAAAGCCGCTGACGAAGATTACTGTACAGGATTTAACGAAGAAATGCGGGATTAGTCGTCAAACGTTTTATAATCATTTCCATGATATTTATGAACTGGTCGAATGGATTTATTTAAATGAAGCGCATATCACGCTTGGTGAGAATATTTCTTATGAAAATTGGCAAGACGCCCTGGAGGCACTCTTCCAATATATGGATGACAATCGCAACTTTGTTCTTAACACGTATCGTTCTGTCAGTAAAGAAAATGTCGAGCGACTCTTGCAACGAGAGGTGGAACGATTCTTGACGGATTTGATTTTTAATGAAATTAATGTCAGTGGCGCAGAAGCAGAGCAGGTACAATTCTCAATTGAGTTTTATACGTATGCGCTCGTTGGTGTAGGCCTGGATTGGATTAGTCGTCAAATGCCAGGTACGGCTAAAGAACTCGTTGAAAAAATCGAACAAGTCATGATTGGAACGATTGTAGCTCGAATTTCTCAGTAAAAAACTTTACAATTCCATCCCAGTGTCCAAAGTTTGGACATTGGGATTTTTTTGTCTATGGTGCTTTTGGTTAAACGGGAGTAGAGTAATGCATGTAAAGAACAAAACCTGATTTTCAGGAAACAGGAGGAATTACTATGTATCATTCAAATGGAAATTACGAAGCATTTGCCCGCCCTAAAAAACCACAAGGCGTTGACCAAAAATCAGCTTACTTAGTTGGTTCAGGACTTGCATCCTTATCAGCCGCTGCATTCTTAATTAGAGACGGCCAAATGAAAGGAGAAAACATTCATATTTTAGAAGAACTTCCACTTGCAGGAGGAAGCTTAGACGGAATCTTAAACCCAACACGCGGATTCATTATTCGTGGGGGACGTGAAATGGAAGATCACTTCGAATGTTTATGGGACTTATTCAGATCAATCCCTTCATTAGAAGTCGAAGATGCCTCTGTGTTAGATGAGTTCTACTGGCTTAATAAAGAAGACCCTAACTTCTCACATTGCCGTGTAATTGAAAACAAAGGGCAACAAATCCCAGATGATGGCCAATTCACTTTAAGCGATAAATCAAGCGAAGAAATGGTGAAATTATATATGACATCTGAATCTGAATTACAAGGGCTAAAAATTACCGATGTATTCAGTGAAGAATTCTTCGAATCAAACTTCTGGACTTACTGGGCTAGTATGTTTGCTTTTGAAAAATGGCATTCAGCGATTGAAATGCGTCGTTACATCTTACGTTTCATTCACCATATCGATGGTCTACCTGACTTATCTGCTTTGAAATTTACGAAATACAACCAATATGAATCACTCGTTTTACCACTCGTGAACTACTTGAAAAAACATAATGTTCAATTCGAGTATGATACAGTCGTTAAAAATGTGATTGTTGAACATGTTGGAAGTGACATGATTGCCAAAGAACTTGTGTTAGAAGTAGGTGGCGTTTTAGAAACACGCAATCTTACAGAAAACGACTTAGTATTCGTGACAAACGGTAGTATTACTGCTGCAACAACATACGGGGATAACAATACTCCAGCACCAATTTCAAAAGAATTAGGTGGTTCATGGAGCCTATGGAAAAACTTAGCCAAACAAGATGAACGCTTCGGACATCCAGAAGTATTCTGTGAAAACTTGCCAGACCAAAGCTGGTTCGTTTCAGCTACAACAACTGTAAAAGACAAACGTATCGCTGAATACATTCAAAAAATCTCAAAACGTGATCCTTATGCTGGAAAAGTGGTAACAGGAGGAATCGTAACAGTTCGCGACTCAAATTGGATGATGAGCTATACATTAAACCGTCAACCACACTTTAAAGCACAAAGTAAAGATGAATTAGTCGTATGGATTTACGGATTATATTCAGGAATCAAAGGAAACTATGTGGAAAAACCAATCGAAGAATGTACAGGAATTGAAATTGCCGAAGAATGGTTATACCACATGGGTGTTCCAGAAGAATTGATTCATGAATTTGCTAGCGAAGGATGCAACACGGTTCCTTGCTACATGCCTTATATCACAAGCTATTTCATGGCTCGTAAAGACGGAGATCGTCCGCTTGTTGTTCCAAATGGTTCTAAGAACATTGCCTTCATTGGTAACTTTGCAGAAACTCCTCGTGATACAGTGTTCACGACAGAATATTCTGTTCGTACAGCGATGGAAGCTGTGTATACATTGCTTGATGTCGATCGTGGTGTGCCAGAAGTATTTGCTTCAGCTTATGACTTACGTGTCCTTACAAAATCAACAAACCGTTTGATGGATGGTAAGAAATTAGCCGATGTGAAAGTTCCGTTCTTAGTAAAATTATTTGAAAAACGTGCTGCGAAGAAAATCAAAGGTACGATGGTTGAAGAACTTCTCAAAGACGCAAACTTAATTTAATGAGTGAAACCTCTCTAACTCTCTTAGAGAGGTTTTTTCGTATCTTTTGTTGAGGTGATAGATATGAATATCGTTAGAACGAAAACGGGAGAGTTAATTCATGCCACACAAATTAAGGAAGATGAAGTTTATTTTTGCCCGGAATGCGGGGAGGAAGTAACAAAGAAGGTTTCTAGAAACGGAGTCGTGTTCTTTTCGCATATGCCTAAAAAACATCGTCAGGAAGAAACAATCGCACATCAAGAGGGGAAACATTTGTTGCTTGCGAGTTTAAAGAGTCATGGATTTCATGCAGAGCTCGAACCTTATGTAGCATCTATTGAACAAATTCCGGATATCGTTGTGACAGAAGGAGAACATGCGTGGTGCATCGAGTATCAATGCAGTGTGATTCCTACAGAAGAAATTATGGAGCGAACACGACATTTGGGAGAGATTGGCATGTCGGTTGACTGGGTTTTAGGGGAGAATTATGAGAGTCAGCATAAATTGACGGACACCTTTAGCTACTTAATGAAATATCATCCACAACTCGGGAATTTCCTTATTTTCTTTGTGAATGGTGAGATGATTTTTCATACGCAAATCAAGGTGAAACCTCGTTCACAGCAGATGACGTTTCAAGTCGTACGCGTGCCACTCGTATCGTTCTCATGGAAAAAGTGGAGGAAGCTGGTCAAAGATTCACTTCCAGTAAAAGCACACTTGAAGCCAGATGGGGCGATAGAATGGACACCAAGAGATACGATGCTTTTTAAGAAATTAGCCTCTCCGCTCACGAGGGCCTTTCTCGTGAAGTTATATCGATGTAGGCAAACGCTGGAAGATTTGCCCAGCCGTTTCTTGACTTTTCCGATTTATACGGAGACGTTTAAAGTACCCAATCTTGTCTGGAAGGGACATGCGTGGATTTTGTTGGAACAAATGGCCTTTAAGGGAGACGTTGAAATGATGGACTTTGTAAGGAGAGTAGAAGAAGTGTGGCGACCGCTGATGCGCCCTGTTCCGAATCCCCAAAGTCAGATGGAGGCGTGCCTCTGGGAGCTATTAGATGAGCTTTTAGCCGATAAAAAAATAAGGCTAGGGTATCCAAAATCAAAAATGAACCGTTTGCAAAGCAAGGGTGATTTTGGTAAAATATTAGTGAGTGTAGAGGGATGAGTAGGCAAATAGAGATAATTATGGTAACTGTATATCCAATTATTTAATCCTTTCAACTATACTTGCAAAACGCATTTATAGGCATAATTATTTGATGAAGATTTGTCATCATCCTCCTATCTGGGGCTGTGGAAAAACCATGGCCCCTTCCTAGTTTGCTAGGGCAATATCAGGGCACGTATTGTGCAAGGAAAGGAAGTTTTACATGAAATATTCAGAAGAAGGATTACAATATCATATCCACACACGTAAAGGCGATGTAGGTCGATATGTAATTTTACCAGGGGACCCAAAACGTTGCGCGAAAATTGCAGAACATTTTGAAGATGCAAAACTAGTGGCTGATAACCGCGAGTATGTGACATACACAGGATACTTAGATGGAGAAAAAGTCAGTGTGACATCAACAGGGATTGGTGGACCATCTGCTGCCATCGCGCTTGAAGAATTAGTACGCAGTGGTGCTGATACTTTTGTCCGTGTTGGGACATGTGGCGGAATTGATATCGACGTTAAAGGTGGCGATATCGTCATTGCGACAGGTGCGATTCGTACAGAAGGAACAACACGTGAGTACGCGCCAATCGAATTCCCAGCGATTGCAAACTATGATGTAGTAACGGCACTTTTAAATGCTGGTAACAGCTTAGGTTACACAACACATGCAGGAGTTGTTCAATGTAAAGACTCATTCTACGGACAACATGAAGCACAAGTAATGCCAGTAAGCTATGACTTACAAAATAAATGGGAAGCTTGGAAACGCCTAGGCGTGAAGGCTTCTGAAATGGAATCAGCAGCGTTATTCGTTGTGGCTAGCCATTTAGGAGTTCGCGTTGGATCTACTTTCCTTGTAGTAGGGAACCAAGAACGTGAAGCAGCTAGCTTATCAAACCCAATCGTTCATGATACTGAAGCAGCGATTAAAGTGGCTGTTGAAGCACTTCGTAACTTAATTAAAGAAGATCGCGCAAAATAAGAAAGAGGGATTTTATGGAAATCAAAGAGATTTTAAAAACAGTAGACCATACTTTATTATTACCAGCATCTACTTGGATCGAAATTAAAGAGATTTTGGATGATGCGATGAAATACGAAACAGCGTCAGCATGTATCCCAGCTTCTTTTGTGAAACGTGCGAGCGAATACGTGAATGGCAAATTAGCCATCTGTACCGTTATCGGATTCCCGAACGGCTATAGCACAACTGCGACAAAAGTCTTCGAGACAAAAGAAGCAATCCAAAATGGTGCAAGCGAAATCGATATGGTGATTAATATCGGTGATGTGAAAGATGGACGCTTCGATGTTGTGGAAGATGAAATTCGTCAAATCCATGAAGCTTGTGGCGGTCATATCTTAAAAGTGATTATCGAAACAGCGCTTCTTACAGAAGAAGAAATCATCAAGATGTGTGAAGTCGTAACAAAAGCAGGAGCTGAATTCATTAAGACATCAACAGGTTTCTCAACTGCAGGTGCGACATTTGAGCACGTGGCATTAATGAAGAAACACGTTGGCGAAGGTGTTCTTGTGAAGGCTGCCGGCGGAATTTCTAGCATTGAAGATGCTGAAAAATTCATCGAATTAGGAGCAAGTCGTCTTGGAACAAGTCGGATTGTGAAAATCGTGAAGAATCAATCCGTAGAAGAGGGCACTTATTAACCTCGAAAAACCAGATAAAATCTAAATTTCCCAAGTGTTGTCGACCTTGACGATACTTGGGATTTTGTGTATAATAATATAACGCAATAAGTGTGGATTTTAATCGGTGTGAGGGGTTGAAATATTGTCCAATTCCTTACAAATAAAGGCTTAAAACAAAAGAATTTGCATTTTTCACAAATGACAGCAAACAATTCTTTTGGTTTTTTTTTGTTTAAAAATCGACCGAAATCTTCATTTGTTACGAACTTTTAATAAATGTCATCAAAATGTAACATTTATCAATACTAATTTTATAGGGGTGGAAGAGTTGGCACATCATGATGTGAAATACGGTAGACACCGTGTGCGTAGAAGTTATGCACGAATCAGTGAAGTATTAGAATTACCTAATCTGATTGAAATCCAAACAGATTCTTACCAATGGTTCCTAGATGAAGGTATCCGCGAAATGTTCAAGGATATTTCTCCAATCGAAGACCACACTGGTAACTTGTCATTGGAATTCTTAGATTACGAATTACATGCTCCAAAATATAACATACAAGAAGCTAGAAACCACGACGCAAATTACTCGGCTCCAATTTACGTGAAAATGCGTTTAGTGAACAAAGAAACTGGCGAAGTGAAAGACCAAGAAGTATTCTTCGGTGACTTCCCATTAATGACTGAAATGGGTACATTTATCATTAATGGTGCAGAACGTGTAATTGTATCTCAATTAGTTCGTTCTCCTGGTGCTTATTTCCATGACAGACCTGACAAAAACGGTAAACAATTATATGGTTCAACATTAATTCCAAACCGTGGTGCATGGTTAGAGTACGAAACAGACTCAAAAGACATTTCTTATGTACGTATCGACCGTACTCGTAAAATCCCATTAACGGTATTAGTTCGTGCGTTAGGTTTCGGTTCAGATGACCTTATCCAAGAAATCTTCGGGGATAGCGAAACATTACGTTTAACATTAGATAAAGATGTTCATAAACGTATGGATGAATCTCGTACAGAAGAAGCATTAAAAGATATTTATGACCGTCTACGTCCTGGTGAACCAAAAACAGCTGAAAGTTCACGTAACTTATTAACAGCTCGTTTCTTCGACCCACGCCGCTATGATTTAGCAGCAGTAGGACGCTACAAAGTCAACAAGAAATTAAATCTTAAAACTCGTTTATTACACCAAACAATCGCTGAGAACTTAGTAGATCCTGAAACAGGCGAAATCGTTGTAGAAAAAGGAACTGTTCTTGAACGCGACGTAATGGAAAAAGTAGTAGAAGTACTTGAAAAAGGTGCGAACTTATTTACTTTACATCCATCAGAAGACGGTGTAATCAAAGACCCTGTAACAATTCAAACAGTAGAAGTTTACTCACCAGTTGATCCAGAACGCGTGATTAAAATCATCGGTAACGGAAACGTTGCTGAAGACGTGAAACACGTAACTGCAAGCGACATTATCGCAACAATCAGCTACTTCTTAAACCTTTACGAAGGAATCGGAACAACAGACGACATCGACCACTTAGGAAACCGTCGTATCCGTTCAGTAGGGGAATTATTACAAAACCAATTCCGTATCGGTTTATCTCGTATGGAACGTGTGGTTCGCGAACGTATGTCTATTCAAGACACTGCAACAGTGACACCACAACAATTAGTAAATATTCGTCCAGTCGTTGCGGCAATTAAAGAGTTCTTCGGATCTTCTCAATTATCACAATTCATGGACCAAACAAACCCATTAGGAGAGTTAACACACAAACGCCGTCTATCAGCATTAGGACCTGGTGGTTTGACTCGTGACCGTGCCGGATATGAAGTTCGTGACGTTCACTATTCTCACTATGGCCGTATGTGTCCTATCGAAACTCCTGAGGGACCAAACATCGGGTTGATCAACAGCTTATCAACATATGCGAAGATCAACAAATATGGTTTCATCGAAACTCCATACCGTCGTGTAGACTGGAACACTCATAAAGTTACAGATAAGATCGACTACTTAACAGCTGACGAAGAAGATAGCTTCGTAGTAGCGCAAGCAAACTCTCCATTAAATGAAGACGGAAGCTTCGTGAACGATGTTGTTATGGCGCGTTACGTATCTGAAAACTTAGAAGTGCCAGTAGACCGCGTGGACTACATGGACGTTTCTCCAAAACAAGTAGTTGCAGTTGCGACAGCATGTATCCCATTCTTAGAAAACGACGACTCAAACCGTGCGTTGATGGGTGCGAACATGCAACGTCAAGCTGTTCCATTGTTAAATCCAAAAGCACCATTCATCGGTACAGGTATGGAATACGTATCTGCGCATGACTCAGGGGTTGCCTTGTTATGTAAACGTGATGGTGTTGTCGAATTCGTTGATGCTAAAGAAGTACGTGTACGTACAGCTGATGGCTCATTAGATACTTACCAAATCACTAAGTTCCACGGATCAAACGCGGGTATGTGTTACAACCAACGTCCAATCGTGGCACAAGGGGATAAAGTAGTTAAAGGCGAAATCCTAGCAGACGGACCGTCTATGGAAAAAGGTGAATTAGCATTAGGACAAAACGTTCTAGTAGCGTTCATGACTTGGGAAGGTTACAACTACGAGGATGCGGTTATCATGAGTGAACGTCTAGTGAAAGACGATGTGTATACATCAATTCACATCGACGACTACGATTCAGAAGCTCGTGATACAAAACTTGGACCTGAAGAAATTACTCGTGAGATTCCAAACGTTGGGGAAGACGCATTGAAGAACCTTGACGCTGACGGAATTATCCGTATCGGTGCCGAAGTTAAAGATGGCGACATCTTAGTCGGTAAAGTAACTCCTAAAGGGTTAACAGAACAATCACCAGAAGAACGTTTATTACACGCAATCTTCGGTGAAAAAGCTCGTGAAGTTCGTGACACATCTCTACGTGTACCTCACGGCGGTGGCGGTATTGTCCGCGATGTACGTGTGTTCACACGTGCAGCAGGTGATGAATTAGCACCTGGCGTAAACAAATTAGTTCGTGTATATATTGTACAAAAACGTAAAATCAATGAAGGGGATAAGATGGCCGGACGTCACGGTAATAAAGGGGTTGTTTCCCGTATTATGCCGGAAGAAGATATGCCATTCTTACCAGATGGAACACCAGTTGACATCATGTTAAACCCATTAGGGGTACCTTCACGTATGAACATCGGACAAGTGTTAGAGTTACACTTAGGGATGGCTGCTCGTGAATTAGGTATTTACATCGCAACACCAGTATTCGATGGTGCGCAAGATGAAGACGTATGGGGAACTGTTGCAGAAGCGGGTATGGCTCGTGATGCGAAAACAATTCTATATGATGGACGTACAGGTGAACCATTCGATAACCGTGTGTCAGTAGGGGTTATGTACATGATCAAACTTGCCCACATGGTTGACGACAAACTTCACGCTCGTTCAATTGGACCATACTCACTCGTTACACAACAACCTCTTGGAGGTAAAGCGCAATTTGGTGGACAACGTTTCGGGGAAATGGAAGTATGGGCACTGGAAGCTTATGGTGCTGCTTATACATTACAAGAAATCCTAACGTACAAATCAGATGACGTTGTTGGTCGTGTGAAGACTTACGAATCAATCGTTAAAGGTCAACAAATTTCACGTCCAGGAGTTCCAGAATCATTCCGCGTATTAGTAAAAGAATTACAAGCTTTAGGTCTTGATATGAAAGTACTTGACGCACAAGATGAAGAAATCAAACTTGAAGATATGGACGAAGACGAAGGAATTCGTTTCAGTGACGTTGAAAGAACAAATGATAGACGTGCTCAATTAGATGAGTATTCTGATCGTGCAGCTGAATTATCAGCAGCAGAAGAAGCAGCTGACGCAGCTGAAGAAGATGCAGCCGATGTAGAAGACGTTGAAGACAATTTTGATACTGACGAAGAGTAATAGAACTATTGGAATCGTAGGGCAATTCCAAAAGAAAGGGAGGTAGGCCCCTTGATAGATGTAAATAATTTTGAAAGTATGCAGATTGGGTTAGCTTCTCCGGAGAAAATCCGTGAGTGGTCACATGGTGAAGTTACAAAACCAGAAACAATCAACTACCGTACTTTAAAACCAGAACGCGATGGTTTATTCTGCGAGAAAATCTTTGGTCCAACAAAAGACTTAGAATGTTCTTGTGGTAAATTAAAGAAAATCAACAACAAAGGGAAAGTCTGCGATCGTTGTGGCGTTGAAGTAACGCGCTCAAAAGTTCGTCGTGAACGTATGGGACACATCGAATTAGCAGCTCCAGTATCACACGTGTGGTACTTCAAAGGTATTCCAAGCCGCATGGGACTTGTGTTAGACATGAGTCCACGTGCATTGGAAGAAGTCATTTATTTTGCAAGCTACGTTGTTATTGACGCTGGCGACACAACATTAATGCACAAACAATTATTAACTGAACGCGAATACCGTGAAAAACGTGCAGAGTTCGGAACTCGTTTCCATGCTGCAATGGGTGCGGAAGCCGTTCAAGAGTTATTAAACAACGTTGACTTAGACGCTGAAATCGCTGAATTAAAAGAAGAGTTGAAAACAGCTCAAGGTCAAAAACGTACTCGTGCAATCCGTCGTTTAGACATTTTAGATGCCTTCAAAGAATCAGGAAACCAACCTGGTTGGATGGTAATGGATGTTATTCCAGTTATCCCACCAGATTTACGTCCAATGGTTCAATTAGAAGGTGGACGTTTTGCAACAAGTGACTTGAACGATTTATACCGTCGTGTGATTAACCGTAATAACCGTCTAAAACGTTTATTAGAATTAAACGCACCTCGTATCATCGTTCAAAACGAAAAACGTATGTTACAAGAAGCAGTGGATGCTTTAATCGATAATGGTCGTCGTGGCCGTCCAGTAACTGGACCAGGTAACCGTCCATTGAAATCATTAAGCCACATGCTTAAAGGGAAACAAGGTCGTTTCCGTCAAAACCTACTTGGTAAACGTGTAGACTACTCTGGACGTTCTGTAATCGTAGTAGGACCAAACTTGAAGATGTACCAATGTGGTCTTCCTAAAGAAATGGCGATTGAATTATTCAAACCTTTTGTAATGAAAGAATTAGTTGAACGTGAAATCGCTGGAAACATCAAGAGCGCTAAACGAAAAATTGAACGTTTAGATGACGATATTTGGGGAATCCTTGAAGAAGTGATTCGTGAGCACCCAGTTCTATTGAACCGTGCACCTACACTTCACAGACTAGGGATTCAAGCGTTCGAACCAACTCTAGTAGAAGGTCGTGCGATTCGTCTTCACCCGTTAGTGTGTGAAGCCTACAATGCCGATTTCGACGGAGACCAAATGGCGGTTCACGTGCCACTATCTCAAGAAGCTCAAGCTGAAGCTCGCTTATTAATGTTAGCGGCTCAAAACATCCTAAATCCTAAAGATGGTAAACCAGTAGTTACACCATCTCAAGACATGGTTTTAGGGAACTATTACTTAACAATGGAACAAGAAGGCCGTGTTGGTGAAGGTATGTTCTTCAAAGACATGGACGAAGCAATCTTGGCTTACAACAATGGATACGTTCATTTACACAGCCGTATTGCGATTCCTGCAAGCTCACTTCCACATAAACCATTTACAGAGTGGCAAAAAGAGAGAATGATGGTAACGACTGTTGGTAAATTATTATTCAACGAAATCATGCCAAACGAATTCCCTTACTTAAATGAGCCAACAATGGAAAACTTAGAAGTGGCTACACCAGATAAATACTTCTTAGAAGCAGGCGCAAACATTAAAGAAGAAATCGCAGGACGCGAAATCGTTGCACCATTCAAGAAGAAAAACTTAGGTCAAATCATCGCCGAAGTGTTCAAACGATTCCATATCACTGAAACTTCAATGATGTTAGACCGTATGAAAGACTTAGGATATAAATTCTCAACTCGTGCTGGTTTAACAGTAGGGATTGCAGATATTTCAGTTGCGGACAACAAGAAAGAAATTCTTGAAGAAGCACATAAACAAGTCGACAACATCTCTAAATTATTCCGTCGTGGTTTAATTACAGATGATGAACGTTATGAACGTGTTATCGAAACATGGAACAAAGCGAAAGATGATATCCAAAAAGCGTTAATTCGCACATTAGGTTCTCGTAACCCAATCTTCATGATGAGTGATTCTGGAGCCCGTGGTAACATCTCTAACTTTACTCAGCTTGCTGGTATGCGTGGACTTATGGCCGCTCCTAACGGTAAGATCATGGAATTACCGGTAACATCAAACTTCCGTGAAGGGTTAACCGTTATGGAAATGTTCTTGTCTACTCACGGTGCTCGTAAAGGGATGACCGATACGGCCTTGAAGACAGCCGACTCAGGTTACTTAACTCGTCGTTTAGTAGACGTTGCGCAAGATGTGATCATTCGTGAAACAGACTGCGGAAGCGATCGTGGTTTAACAATTACTGCGATTAAAGAAGGAAATGAAGTCATTGAAACACTTGAAGAACGTATGTTAGGACGTTACGCACAACGTTCAGTGAAACATCCTGAAACAGGTGAAGTGTTAGTCGCACGCAATGAAATCATTACTGAAGATATTGCTCGTAAGATTATCGAAGCTGGAATCGAAGAAATTACAATTCGTTCAGCGTTCACATGTGATACAAAACATGGTGTATGTAAATACTGTTACGGACGTAACTTAGCTACAGGTTCAGAAGTTGAAGTTGGGGAAGCAGTTGGTACAATTGCCGCTCAATCAATCGGGGAACCTGGTACACAGTTAACAATGCGTACGTTCCATACCGGTGGGGTTGCCGGAGACGATATTACTCAAGGTTTACCTCGTATCCAAGAAATCTTCGAAGCGCGTAATCCTAAAGGGGTTGCGACAATCAGTGAAGTAGCGGGTGAAGTAGTTTCTATCGAAGAAAATGCTGGAAGCCGTACTAAAGAAATTACAATTAAAGGCTCTACAGATACTCGTTCTTATACAGTTCCATTTACAGCTCGTCTAAAAGTGGAAGAAGGACAAATCATCGATCGTGGTGCTCCATTAACTGAAGGTTCTATCGATCCTAAAGATTTATTACGTGTTCGTGACGTATTATCAGTTGAAAACTACTTATTACGTGAAGTACAAAAAGTATACCGTATGCAAGGGGTAGAAATCGGCGATAAACACGTTGAGGTAATGGTTCGTCAAATGTTACGCAAAGTTCGCGTAATGGATCCAGGTTCAACTGAAATCCTTCCAGGAACATTACTTGATATTGCAGACTTTACAGAACGTAACCGCTCTGCAATCATGAACGGTGAAGTACCTGCGACAGCTCGTCCTGTATTACTAGGTATTACAAAAGCTTCATTAGAAACAAACAGCTTCTTGTCTGCTGCATCATTCCAAGAAACAACTCGTGTCTTGACAGATGCTTCTATCCGCGGCAAGAAAGACCACTTACTAGGATTGAAAGAAAATGTTATCATCGGTAAGATCATCCCTGCTGGTACAGGTATGGCTCGTTACCGCAATATGGAAACAAGTACTTCAGAACCAGTATTACCAGTGGAACAAACAGAAGTTGTTATTGTTGAATCAACACCTTCTGAAGAAGACACAAATGAATAATCTGTGACTTTCAGGCACCCTGTAGCGAAAGCTATGGGGTGTTTTTTCTTTGGAACTTCATAAAACATTCTCTGAGAATCAATGAGTCTAGGGTATAATAAGCCAAACTTAAGAATGGAGTTAAATGATGAACAAAACAACAAAACTCTTAGGTCTTGCAGCCGCAAGCTTATTAGCCGCTTGTTCTAACCAAGCAGCACCTGCAGAGACTACGCAAGCAACAACAGCGCAACCAACGACTGTGCAAGCGACAACTCAAGCACCAGCTACGACTGCTACAAATACAACTGTAGCAACTAACGCTTCTGAAGAAGCAATGGGAAGCCAGAATGCAATGCAAAAAGAACTTGTAGATGCATTTAAGAAGGAATTCCCAGCTCTTGATATTACCGCGTTAGAATACTCAAACGGAATGTTCTATGAAGTAGAAGCGATGAACGATACGAATGAATATACGTACCGTTACGATAAGTCAGCTAAGACTTTCATGAAGGTGAATGAAACAACATCAGATAAAGAAGAACATGATGAAGAAAAAATTGACTTAGCTACATTGAAACAAGTGGATGAGATGGCAGCTATCGCTCAAAAAGAATTCCCAACAGGAGTCCTTCGTGAGTGGAGCGTCGATAAAGATCACGGTGAAGTAATTTGGGAGTTTGATTTATCAGTAAACGGACAACAAGTGAACGTTAAGATTTCAAACGACACAGGAAAAATTACTGAAGTCGATCGCTAATTAAATATTGTTTATAAGATACTCCGTCAAGGATTGTTCATTC
Organism: uncultured Granulicatella sp.; assembly: GCA_934193545.1. Lineage (GTDB taxonomy): Bacteria > Bacillota > Bacilli > Lactobacillales > Aerococcaceae > Granulicatella. The sequence continues at coordinate 16,097 of CAKPVL010000007.1, forward strand.
AATGCTTGAGGGGGTATTTTTATGCTTAAAATTACAAGAAAGAGCCCGAAAATAGATTAAGAAAAGTTTAAGAATTTTGAAAAGTTGAAAAAATTCAACACTAAAAAAACGAATTAATTCATTGAATAGTGGGAAAAATGAGTCGCAGGTGGAATTAAATCATTTAAAAACATCAAATATATAATATTTTAAATAAAAACTAAAACCGCTATCAAATTTATGTAAAAGGTAGTATAATAAAAATGAATAAAAGAAAGATTGGGGTAGTGTATATGAGTCAGGAATTGTACCAAAGTATACCGTTGCTATTTAAGCTCGTAAAAAGGCAAACAGAACTCAAAAATGCTGCCTTTGCTTTTCAGAATAAACGAGGAGCAGTGAAGTTTTTCTTTTTAATTGAACGTGATGAACAGCAAGATTTACGTTTATTATTCTTCAAAAACGAAGAAGAACTTGTTCGTTATCGACTCTCAGAACGTCTGGTAACCATGTCGGATGAGGTGGTCGGAGAGGAACGGACCGAAGCGTTTTGGTTTAGAAAAGGCATCGAAATTCAGTTTTCAAAACGTGCGGATTTCGATGAAGAGGAAATCGAATACTTGAAGCAAAAAGGGTATCCTGTGAAAGGTGCCAGAGAATTGCCGATGATTTCGAGCTTCAATGAACCATTTGATCTATTCGCAGACTTAAAGAAGTCAGAAGTTCAGTTTGTGCTACGTGTAAGTGATATTCTCTTGCAAGAGGGCAACTGGAAGGAGATTTTGAAGGCTGCTAGTATTCTCGACCAAGAAGACGCGGATTGCTATGCTGTTCTCGAATATAATCAAAAAACAAAGGCTGTAAAGTCGCTTGATATTACGCGTAAGGAAATCAGCTTCGATAAGATTGCTGAATTGAAGCCGTTCTTCCAAGTGAAACCTGAACCCATTGCGGTCAGTGATTTCTCGCTCTTACGTGCAAAAAAGGCGATTCAAGGCATTTTATCAGAAAGTTTTGAGATCCAGTTGACATTGTCGCCAATTGCGGCCATGGGATTTTATAAGACAGGTGCGTTTATGTTGGCGATAGCCGATGAACGTGAAATCATCTTCTTACAGGAAACAGATTTAGATACAAAAGCGATTCAGAATTATATTTTAGAACTCATTATGATGATGGAGGCTGTGCCGCTTCGCTTTATTACAAGTGGACCATTTGCCATGAGACTCTCGAATATGGTCGATCAGCTCTTAAAACGACTTGGAACGGATATTGTTATCTTGGATGAACTGCCAACGATGAACCGTTATTCAAGCCTTGCGAAAATGGATCTTCTATTATCGCAAAATGATATTGATAATCTTCTCTTTTAAGTGAAACGTTGAGACCCGTGCCCTTAACGTTTCCGCTAGTGTAGGAATTGGAAGGGGGAGAAGCTAAATACTCTCACAGCTTCTCTGTCCATCCATCCTCGATTGTAAAACATAAGAAAAAGAGGTCTATTCGAATGAATAGACCTCTTATTTTATTGAACTGGATATTCTGTATACATTTCTCCAAGGCTCTCAAACTCCACTTGGTTTTGTAAGAGCTCAATGATGGCTTCTTGGAAAGCTTCGACCTCTTGAACAGGGAGGCTGCAGGTGAATTGAACATTATTGAGGAAGACTTTATCGACGATGGGGATATTTTGCGTCTGACAATAATATTCCACTTTTCCGACATGCGCATAATCAAAAGTTAGGGCAAGTTGGTCTTCGAGTCGGCATTCGACGATTCCAATGGCTTTCAATCCTTCGCTGACAGCCCCAGAATACGCACGAACGAGGCCTCCAGCGCCAAGCTTCGTTCCACCAAAGTAACGCGTCACTACAACCGCGACATCCTTTAATTCATTTTTCTTGAGTACTTCTAGCATTGGAACACCTGCGGTACCACTTGGCTCACCGTCATCCATCGCGCGCTGCACTTGGTCGTTTTCCCCGATGAGAAAAGCAGAGCAGTTATGTGTTGCTTTCCAATGTTCTTTTTTGATAGCTTGGATAAATTCGAGCGCTTGTTCTTCGTCTGTTACTCGCTGAAAATGCGCAATAAAACGAGACCCCTTAATCTCGATTTGATTCGTCCCAGCTTCTTTAATTGTTTTATATCTCTCTAACATTCTTTCCCCTCACTTTGGTATTAGTATAGCATAAAGTCGTAAGTATCTCCTGCTTTTTTTTAATGGTCAAATATGGTAGTATAGAAAGGCAGTATATGACTGGAGGAGTAGGTATGATTCAAGTAACTTTAATCATTCGAATCACATTGGTTCTTGCTTTTATCATGCTAAGCTATTGGGCGTTGCAAGGCATTCAAATCGAGAAAATTCTCAGGAAAGGCCGCGTTCAGGAAGCCCGTATCCTCTTTTTACTCATCGCTATTTGGATGGGAGCTAGTATAGCTAAAGTCATATTCGATTTATCAGATTATTTAAATCAGTACATTCAGTTGATATTACAGTAGATGGATAGAGAGTTTTTGGAGGTTATTTAATGGATAAGATGATCGTGCTCGGTGGCGATACACGTCTTCAGGGAACAGTAAAAGTAGAAGGAGCTAAAAACGCGGTATTACCGATTTTAGCAGCAAGTATTTTAGCAGATAAAGGCGTTACTCATTTAACAAATGTACCGAACTTATCAGACGTACATATGATGTTAAACGTGTTAGGTAGCTTAAACGTTTTAAGTACATTTGACGAAGAAGAAAAGGCCATTACTTTAAATGCCACAAAAGATATTACAACAACTGCAGCGTTTGAATACGTAAGTAAAATGCGTGCGTCAATCGTTGTAATGGGACCATTATTAGCACGTTTTGGACATGCGCGTGTTGCGATGCCTGGGGGATGTGCTATCGGAAGTCGTCCAATCGACCTTCACTTAAAAGGATTCGAAGCAATGGGTGCGACAATCGTTCAAACAGAAGGATATATCGAAGCACATGCAGATGAACTTCATGGAGCACGTATTTATTTAGATTTCCCATCTGTTGGAGCTACTCAAAACATTATGATGGCTGCGACTTTAGCAAAAGGAACAACATATCTCGAAAACGTAGCGCGTGAACCAGAAATCGTCGACTTAGCAAACATCTTAAACAAGATGGGTGCGAAAATTGTCGGTGCTGGAACAGAAAACATGCGTATTGAAGGGGTAGAACGTTTGGATGGAACAATTCACTCAATTATCCCAGACCGTATCGAAGCTGGTACATTTATGGTAGCCGCTGCCGTTACAAAAGGTGATGTGTTTATCGAAGATGCGATTGCAGAACACAACCAACCATTAATTTCTAAATTAGGCGAAATGGGTGTTCAATTTATCGAAGAAGAAGACGGAATCCGCGTCATCGGTCCAGATGAGTTGAAACCAACTGACGTGAAGACTTTACCTCACCCAGGTTTCCCAACAGATATGCAAGCGCAAATGACGATTGCACAATTATTAGCTACTGGTACAAGCACAATGACGGAAACAGTATTCGAGAACCGTTTCAACCACTTAGAAGAAATGCGTCGTATGGGTGCGCAATTCCGTATTGACTCACATACAGCTGTGATGAGCGGTGCATCCGTATTGTCAGGAGCTGAAGTACGTGCTACAGACTTACGTGCTGCTGCAGCGTTAATCATAGCGGGAATGGTTGCAAAAGGATATACACGTGTGACAGACTTACAATTCTTAGACCGTGGATATTATGAGTTCCATCAAAAATTACGTGCATTAGGCGCAACGATTGAACGTGTGGACGAACCAGACGGCCAAGCGTTTACTCACGAAGACTTAGAGCGATTATTCGCAGTTTAAAAAATTAAAGAGACAGTGCACGAGAAACCGTAAATGATTCCTATGAATCCTTACAGATATCTTCATAATTACGGTAACGTTGCACCGGTTCGAGCCTTAAAAGTCTCTCACCTTTAAATCCTCAAAAAGGGCGTACGGAATAAAATTCCTACGCCCTTTAGCACAGTGGTTGAATGGTATGAGCCACACTGTAACCAGTTTGCTCATACCTATTCAACTTTGTGGGGGAAAGAAAACGAAACAGCCTAGATACAATAATGTATCTAGGCTGTTTCTGTCTTTCTCCCTCGTTTTAATGCGAAGTCACGTTACTGTAATTATAGAATCTGTAAGTTTCTAGTCATCATTTACGTTTGCAACTGCGCTTTAATTATTTTACGAATAATCTTTAAATCTTCTTGCTCCAACAATAAAAACACGCAATATAAGATTGAACTAATATAAGGTATACATTATATTGATAAAAATATTAAATAAGCTTTTTAAGGGGAAATAGTAGGCGATGGTATCCTTTAATTTTTCGTAAAGGTGTGTAGTTTTTATGTGGTTTTAGAGGGTTTTATGGTACAGTATAATAGACTCAATTTAAAAGGAGGATTGTAATGAACGAAGAATTTAACAATCAGAATCATGACGAAGAAACTCTCGAAGTTGAACAAGACACTGAACTCGAGCACCGTCATACTGAAGAACCCAAAAAACAATCCATTATAAAGAGTATTTGGAATCATAAAATCATGATGGCGATTCGTCGCTTTTGGAGAAAATTTCATGTAACGAAGCTACTTCTAGCGATGATGCTAACGGTGGTAACACTATTTACGGGATTTTTAGTTTATTCCGCAAAGACAACCGATGTGAGTGGCTTACGTGCTGGGATGGTTCAAGTGACGGAAGTATATGACCGCAATAACCAAGAAGCCGGCGTACTGAATATCAATAAAGGGGAATTTTTAACGATAGACCAGATTTCTCCGAATATGATTAATGCGCTTGTTTCTACAGAGGATAAACGTTTCTATGACCACCATGGATTCGATCCGATGGGGCTGCTTCGTGCGACATTTGGCCTGTTAATGAACCGTGGCCGAGTGACGGGTGGAGGAAGTACCATTACGCAACAATTAGCCAAGAATGCGTTCTTAACTCAGGAACAATCGTTTATGCGAAAAGCGAAAGAGCTCTTCTTGAGTTTCGAGTTGGAGAAGAAATATTCCAAAGATCAAATTTTGGAGATGTATTTAAATAATGCCTATTTCGGAAATGGGGCGTACGGAATTGAAAATGCGTCGCTTCGTTATTTCGGAAAGAGCGCAAAGGATTTAACTATCAGTGAAGCAGCTGTCCTTACGGGAAGCTTAAAAGCACCGAATGTGTACAATCCGATTGACGATATGGAATCGACGGTGAAACGCCGTGCGACTGTCTTACAGTTGATGGTCGATAATGGCAAAATCACGCAAGAAGAAGCCGATAAAGCTGCTGCTGAAGTGATTACCGTGACAGATACGTATGAAGCAAATGCCCGTTATAAATATCCATACTATTTCGATGCGGTTATTAATGAAATCACAACGAAATACGGAATTAGCGAAGAAGACTTGCTGAACAAAGGGTATAAAATTTACACAGGTCTAGACCAAAATATGCAAGCAGATTTGGAAGAAACCTTCTCACACAGTTGGTTATTCCCGAAAGCATCTGACGGTACGGTTGCTCAAGCCGCTTCGATTGCCATGGATCCTCAATCAGGGGATGTCCTTGCGACGGTGGGTGGACGTACTAACGAGAAACACACTTTCCGTGGATTTAACCGTGCAACACAGCTTCAGGCCCAACCAGGGTCAACGTTTAAACCATTAGCTGTCTATACTCCGGCGCTGGAAGAAGGGTACCAACCTAATTCTGTTCTTGTCGATGAGAAACGTTCGTATGGTTCGGATAAATATACGCCTGAAAACTGGAATCGAAAATATCAAGGTACCGTGACAATGACGGAAGCCTTGAACCACAGTTGGAATGCTCCTGCTGTATGGTTACTCGATAAAATTGGATTGAAGAAAGGAATCGAGAAGGTTCATCAATTCGGAATCGAAACAGACCCAGGAGACGAGTACTTAGGGATTGCCCTTGGAGGACTTACAAAAGGGGTCTCTCCAGAGCAAATGGCCTCTGCTTATACAGCCTTTGCCAATAAAGGTGTTCGTGTGCAACCACGTTTTGTGACAAAAATTGTGGACGCAAACGGAAAAGTCGTTGTGGACAATACAGCTGTGAAGGAAAACCGTGTAACAACGGAAGAAGTCGCTAAGAAGATGACAAGTATGCTATTAACCGTGTACGGGTCAGAAGGACTTGGCGCACCATTTTCACCAGCTGGTAAGACGATTGCCGGTAAGACAGGGACAACCGAAGCTATCAATAATGACAATGGTTCTCGTGACCAATGGATGATCGGATATACACCAGACGTAGTTGTTGCTACTTGGATGGGATATGACCAATCAGGGAACTACTCTTTATCAGCATCTAGCCGTGAAGGGGTAGGACCGCTCTTTAAACTAGAGATGGAAGGATTGCTTCAATTTACCGCAAATACACCATTTAATGTGGAAGCCGTGAAGACGAAACAAAATAACCAAAACAACAATTCGAATAACGGTGTCGATCAATTTATCAAAGACGCTCAAAAAGCGGGCGAACAAGTTTGGAATCAAATCCAAGAATGGGGTAAAAACCTCTGGGATAAATTCAGAAATCGATAATGCGAACGTACGTACGTATTAATAGTTTAGCCCTATAAATTATGGTATAATAAAAGAGTATTTTAAGGAGGAAGAAACATGAGTAATATTTATGATACAGCCAATCAATTAGAACGCGACTTACGCGAATTACAAGAATTCAAAACAGTAAAGGAAAGCTTCGAAGCAATTTATGCTGATGAAACAGCAAAAGCGTTATTCGATGAATTCCGTACAGTGAATATCGAGTTACAACAAAAACAATTCTCAGGACAAGAAATCACTGAAGAAGATATTCAAAAAGCACAAGAATTAGGACAAAAAGTGTCTGAAAACGAACATATTAAAGCGTTAATGGAAGCTGAGCAACGTTTGAATACGATTATGCAAGACATCAACCGTATCATCACAAATCCATTACAAGAGCTTTATAGCGCAAAATAATTCATTTTAAACGGTTTTATTAAGAATCGATCCAAAGCATATTTTCTTTGAACGCACAACAGACGGTTCAGGAAAATATGCTTTTTTTGAAGAAAAGAAAGGAGCAACGTATGGTGAAATTCATCCACGCAGCCGACGTCCATCTAGGGATTACGTACGCAGGTGTCGGAAAGAACCATAAAGATATCGCAAGAGAGCTAAAGCAGGCGGCGTTTGATGCTTTTGAAAGAGTCATTGATGTGGCGATTGAAGAAGAAGTCGATGCACTGGTGTTGGCGGGTGATTTGCTGGATAGTTCTCGTACATTCGTCAAAGAAAAATTGTTCTTGCAGAGTCAGTTGAATCGCCTGGCGCCATTTGGAATTCCTGTCGTTGTAGCGCTTGGAAATCATGATGCGGGCACTTCATACGTTTCTGGGGAGCATATTTATAGTTTTGGGAGTGCCGTTGAAACGATTGAAGTGGAGACGAGAAACGGGGAACGTGTGGCCTTTAGTGGGGTTAGTTATGAGGTTCCAGTTGTAGCTACGCGGAAAGTTCAAGAGTATCCGGTTAAGAGTGCCAACTGCGATATTCATATTGGAGTGCTACATGGAGAGCTTACGACTGCACAAGGTCGTTATGCACCATTTTCGATTCCTGAACTTAGAGAAAAAGGCTATGACTATTGGGCGCTTGGGCATATTCATACTTGCCAAGAAGTCTCTAGCCAGCCATGTGCGTGGTATAGCGGTACGACGCAAGGAGCGGACCGTAAAGAGAGTGGGCCAAAGGGAGCTTTGCTAGTTGAAATTATTCCAGGAAATGCCCCAGATGTTCACTTTATTGAAACGAGTAAGATGGATTGGAAGGAAGTAGAACTTTCTATCAGCGAGACCGCTCGTTTAGAAACTTTACCGTATCTCATCGTAGAGGCGTTGCCGAGTCCTGCTAAACGCAGTCTTGTGACGTTGCATTTACAAACGCAAGAATCGCGATATTCAAGAGAAGATTTAAAACAACTCACAGAAGTTGTGAATGGATTATTAGAAGAAAACCGAAGCCTTGTAACAGTGATGAGTATTCGAGAACAAGTTACAAAACCGCTTCGTGGAGCTTCTGGTATTTCACTTGAAGGAGATGTAGATGCATCACTCTTTTCTGAAATGGAAATTGCCAAGAGCGGATTCTCGAATCAGTTAATGAGCGAATTCCTGCAAAAAGAAGATGTCCAGCAAGAGATTCATGAACGTGCGATGCGTCTATTAGAAGCTCGCTTTTCGGGAAGGGAGGAAGGCTAATGTATATTTCAAGAATCGAAATTGATCATTTTGGAAAATGGGAACATGAGACCTTTACTTTCCATCCGAACTTACAAGTCGTTCAAGGTTTGAACGAATCCGGAAAGACGACCCTTCGACGTTTTATCGAACAGATGCTCTTTGATTTTAAACAAAAGAAAAATGGCGTTTATCCATATCAACCGCTCCATACGAATATGCGTGGTGGACGGATGTGGATTGAAGATGAAGGGCTAGGAGCTTTAATCATCGAGCGTAGCGCTGTGGGTTCTCAGAGGAAACTCGTTCTAAAGAGTGCAGAAACTGGACAAGAGCTGCCCGAAACGATGCTGGACCGAGTTCTTCATGAGTTGACGATGAATGAGTACCATTCACTCTTTGGATTCAATGAAGAGGAATTGCAAAATAATGCGTTTGGAAGCGAAGAGGAAATCCATCGCTTTCTGTATAGCTTGAGTGTCATGGGACATAAGGGTGCCTACGAGGAGAGTCAGAAGTTACTTTCTGAGGCGGATAAGTTGTTTCGCCCGCAAGCCAAAAAACTCGAACTCAACGAGCGAATGGACCGACTCGAAGGCTTAACGAATCAATTGGCGCAAACTAAAGGCGAGAATGCTCTTTATGAAAGTTACCTTACCTCTATCAAGACGCTTCAAGTAGAAGAAGTAGAATTATCTACAAAATTGCAAGAAACAGAATCTAGATTAGATGTCTTAGAGAATAAGCTCTCTCATTTTGATGCCTTAGAAGAATTCCGTTCAATGGAAGGACTAAATGAGTTCCCTGAAGAGTACGACCATAGTAAGGCTGTGGAAGCGAGTAATACTTTACGTTCCTTTGAAAAAGAACTCGAACGTACAAAAATCGAATTAGAGCAGGTAAAAGCGGAAGCAGAAGCACTTGGAGAACTGGCAGAGGATTCGACGCTTGAAGCACTTTACGCGAAGGCTCAAGGTGCAGCAGCGGTAGAAGAGCGTGCCTTTGAATTGGAACGTGAGTTGAAGACACATCCGGGGAATATCGGTGTACAAAGTGAAGATGCCAAGCCGTTTACAGATGCTGAATTAGCCGAATTAGATACCCTTCAAGGAGAAAAAGAACATGTAGGTCAATTTCAAACAGGAGTCCTTATTGGGCTAGTTGGAATCATTGCCATTATCGTGGTTGGATTTTTAACGAACCAGGTAGTGCTAGGTGTTGAGATTGCTGCAGCTCTAGGAATTGGAGGAGGAGTCTTCTTACAAAAACCAGGGAAGTTACAATCTCCAAAAAATAGTGCAGTAGACGAACGGGTTCAACAGCTCCTTTCAGGGAAAGGAATTGAAGTAACTCTAGACGAAGCAAGACGATTTGTTCGAAGAAATGAAGGACGAAGCGTCAATGATTTCTTACAAAAGAAGGCGCAATTCGTTCAACTGGAACAAAGACTTTCAGCCTTTAAAGAGGAGAGCAAAGACTTCTGGGCCAAAGAACAAATCATCCCTCCTGCTACTGTGGAGCAACAGCTACGCATTATCCGTGAGACATGGATGGCTTCTCAAAAACGAGTGGCAAAATTAGAACAACTTCAAGAAAGTATCTTAAAGAAAGAACGCCATTTAGCGCAATTGGAACAAGATACAACAGAGGTGCGTGAAGAATTACAAGTTGCCATCTCACCCCTTGGAATTACAACTGTAGAAGAGTTTAGAACGCAGTTACCAACACTGGACAATCGTGTAGCCTTAGCGCAAAAGAGAGCGTATATCGAAAAGCAAGTAGCCATCTATACGGATGAAGAAAAAGAAAGCTTGCAACGACAAACGCTTGAAGAGGAAATTCAAGACGAGTCCTTCACGAAGGCGCAGCTAGAAAGTAAACGAAAAGAAGTTCGTGACCAATTGGCAAGTACGAAAACAAAGGCAGAACTTCTTGAAGAAGATGACAATGCGGAAGCCCTTCAGCTTGAAGCAGACTTTGAACGCTTTGAAGTACAAGAGTCTATTAAGGATTGGGCGACGCAAGAGTATGCAGCCAAATGGATTTTGAAGCAACTTGAAGAAAAAGTTCCAACGAGAGTGCCACTGATTTTAGACGAGGCGAGTCGCATCTTTAGCCGACTCACGATGGGACAATATACGAAGATTCTCTTAACGGATACGCAGGCGAAGGTGCAGCAAGCAAATGGCCAGTGGATGGAAGCTTTCTATCTGTCAAAAGGGGCATTAGATCAACTGTATGTTGCGATTCGTTTTGCTTTTATTTTCCAATTAGCGAAGAAGATGAAAATTCCAGTGTTAATCGATGATGGATTCGTCAATTTTGATAGAGAACGCCTATCGATTATGTTAGAATTAATGGAAGAGCTATCACGCGTAACACAAGTTTTTTACTTTACAACGGAAGTTCCGCTTCAGTTACCTAAAGAGAATGTACTGAAGTTAGGGGAAAGAGAAAGAAGGTAAATCATGACAAAAAAATTATATGAATACAATGTGGACGAGAGTTTCGAAATCTGCCTATTGATTAAATCAGCAGATGTGCGTATGGCAAAAAATGGCAATCCGTTTATCGCCTTCACGTTCCAAGATCAATCAGGTCAAATGGACGGAAAATATTGGTCTGCGACTTCAGACGATATTGCAAAATACGTACCAGGGAAAGTTGTAGTTGTGAACGGAAAACGCGAAATGTACAATAATTCGCCACAAGTGAAAATTGTCAGCCTTCGACTTACTGACGCTGCAAAAGGAGAGCCAACTTCTGCGAGCCATTTCGTAGAACACGCTCCAATGACGAAGGAAGAAATGGAAGAAGAAGTGAACCAAATTATGTTCGATATCACAAATCCATATTTGCGTCGTATCGTCCATAATATCTTGAAGAAATACCAAGAAGCCTTCTTCGAGTTCCCTGCAGCGAAACGTCACCACCATGCGTTTGTAGGTGGTTTAAGTTTCCATACCGTTTCGATGTTACGACTTGCTAAAGCCATCGCGACGCAATATACACAAATCAACCGTTCATTATTATATTCTGGTGTGATTTTACATGATATTGGTAAAACGATGGAATTAACAGGCGCAATCGGTACTGAATACACACTTAAAGGGAACTTACTAGGTCACATTGTGATCATGGACGAAGAGATTACAAAAGCCTGTGAAGAACTTGATATCGATGAAAATCAAGAAGATGTGCTTTTATTAAAACATGTTGTGCTTGCTCACCACGGTAAGCTCGAATATGGTTCGCCAGTACGTCCGCAATTACTAGAAGCAGAAGTATTACATCATATCGACTTGTTAGATGCGACGATTACAATGATGTCGAATGCACTCGATAAGACAGAACCAGGCGCATTCTCAGAGCGCGTATTCGGTTTAGATAACCGCTCGTTTTATAAACCAACATCAAATGAGTAAGAATTAAACGTTGATAGTAAGAATAAATAGATAAGCAAATATTATTACCAGCAAAACTCCAACCGACATTCATTTAATAGAGGTGTGAAATGAAAAAATTGGGTTCAAAAAGATTGTTAAAATTTATTTTACGGTTTGGAATAGTCCTTGTATTATCTGGGCTTTTATGGATTGTGTTTAGTTTTACTCGTCCAAAATATAATGATGATGCTTTGTTTTCTTATGAAATCATCAATCAATCAGATCAGAATATCGAAGAATTGATTATTGGTGAGTATTCTCAGAACGATATTAACTCTCCAGAGGACCGGGTGTATTTAAAAAACTTAGCAGCTAATTCTAAAACAAAAGGAGCAGTAGACATTTCTAAATCAGAACGAAGTGTTTCTCCATTCTATTTAGATTATGTATATCAAGGGAAAAGGAAAACTTTGCTAAAAACGGTATCTGTTGAAACTAGACCCAAAGGACTTCATATCACTATCACTATTAAGGAAGTGGATAACGAGGGTTACATGACGGGGACTAGCGAAATCAATTCATTTATTTTTGAAAAACGAGAATTTACTCCAGAAAGTATAAAAAGAGCTGAGGAAGCAACTACTACACCATAATTAGAAAGTTGTTAGATTGTTTTAAGAGGAATTAGGCTAATTTATAGCTTAGTTCCTTTTTTGTATTGAAGTGGGTTCCTTCCTGTGCTACCATAAACACTAAAAGCAAGGAGGACTGTCAATGAATCCAATAGGAACAAAACCAATTCAAACAGAACGATTACTGCTCAGACCTTTTCAAGTAGAAGACGCACCAGCGATGTTTAAAAACTGGTCGAGCGATGAAGAGGTGACGCATTACTTGACGTGGCCTCCGCATGAATCTGTCGAAACGACGAAGGAGAGCATTAATCGTTGGGTAGACGGCTACCAAAATCCACTTCAATTCAAGTGGGCAATCGTATTTGACAATGAGGTTGTTGGTAGTATCGATGTTGTGCATTTGGAAGAAAAGCTGGATGCTGTGGAGATTGGATATGCGCTTAGTCGCAAATGCTGGGGAAAAGGAATTATGACAGAAGCGCTCGTAGCAGTGAGTCGCTATCTTTTAGAAGAAGCGGGTTGTAATAGAGTGGCTGCACGTCACGATGTGAATAATCCAGCCAGCGGAAAAGTGATGCAAAAAGCTGGAATGACTTATGAAGGAACGCTGCGACAAAATGGTAAGAATAATCAAGGTATCTGTGATATGGCATATTATTCCATCATTAAAGCAGATAGATTGCAGTAAGAGTAAAACAATTAGAATGCAACAAGAAGACATCTACAAAAAGTAGGTGTCTTTTTTCGTGAGCAGATAATTTTGTGATTCTGAATTCGTGAGATATACTCTAAGTGTAATTAAAAATATTACAGTTAGAAAGGTGATTTTATGACAACAACAGTAAAAAATATCATTATTGGTTTCGGTAAAGCCGGAAAAACATTAGCAGGATACTTAGGAAGTATTGGAGAAGATACGATTTTAATCGAAAAATCAAAAGAAATGTACGGTGGAACATGTATTAATGTCGGCTGTATTCCTTCTAAAAAATTAGCGACAAAAGCACTTCGTAAACAATATTCAAACGAAGATGCTAGCAGCTACTATACAAAGAGCGTTCAAGAAAAGAAAGCGTTGATTGCGGCTTTAAACACAGCAAACTACAACAAAGTAGATTCAGTTGAAAAAACACAAATTATCGACGGTACTGCACGTTTTGTAGATGACCATACAGTAGCTGTAGATACTGCAGAAGGAGAAAAACTCTTCAAAGCAGATCGTATTTTCATTAATACTGGAGCAACTCCATTCGTACCACCAGTAGAAGGTTTAACAATCGGTGGGGCAATTCACACAAGCGAAACAATCATGAACTTAGAAGAATATCCAGAAAGTCTTGTCATTATCGGTAGTGGATTTATCGGATTAGAGTTTGCTGCAACTTACGCACAATTCGGTACAAAAGTAACAGTTGTCGATGTAATCGATACGTTCCTTCCTCGTGAAGACGAAGATGTGGCACAAGCTGTGAAAGAACAATTAGAAGCTTTAGGCGTTAGTTTCAACTTAGGTGTTCAATTAAAAGCCGTTCATCAAGAAGGCGGTAAAGCAGTAGTAGAAGCTACTACAGGAGAAGGTGCACCAGTTGCCTTTACAACAGATGCTGTCTTAGTTGCGACAGGTCGTCGTGCAAATGTACAAGGTCTTGATTTAGACAAAGCTGGCGTTGAATTAACAGAACGCGGCGCAATCAAAGTTAATGAATTCTTACAAACAAACGTGCCTCATATCTTCGCAATGGGCGATGTGAACGGCGGACCACAATTCACATTCGTATCATTAGATGATTTCCGTATCGTGAAACGTTTCTTAGCTGGGGATACAACATATTCAACTAAACAACGTGCAAAATTCCCAACAGCAACATTTATTAACCCACCTTTAGCAAGCGTTGGTTTAAATGAAAAACAAGCCAAAGAAGCAGGTATCGAAGTCAAAGTTGCGAAACTTCCTGCAATGGCGATTCCAAAAGCTAAAATCTTAGGAAACCAAGTAGGATTTTACAAAGTATTAGTGGACGCTTCAACAAACCAAATCGTTGGTGCAACATTATTCGCAGAAGAAGCACATGAAGTGATTAACATTATTGCAACTGCAATGAACGCGAACTTACCTTACACAGTTCTTCGCGATCAAATCTTCACTCACCCAACAATGGCAGAAGCTCTAAACGACGTATTCGGCTTAATTAAGTAGGGATTATTATGGGAAATGACTTTATCGTAATGATTCACTGCCTAACGTACCTGGCAATTCATCACGACAATCGTTATTCAAGTAAAGACCTCGCGTTTAACGCTTGTAGCAACCCTGCGATTGTTCGAAAATTGATGAGCCAAGCGGTGAAGAAAGGATGGGTGTCAACCACTGCGGGAAAACAAGGTGGCTACCAGTGGCAAGGCAATCCAAAAGAAGTTCGACTTGGAGAAATCTTCTTATTAGTATCTGAGGATGAACGCTTGGAAAAAGCCTTCAAAGAAGCTGCCGACCCAACCTGCCTTGTAAGCACCCGAATGGGAAGCGTTATGGGCAAATTGCAAGAAGAACAAATCCAACATCAAATTAATTTCTATAACAAACGCACCATCCAAGACATGATTGATGGTGTCCAAAATGAATGTCACTAATAAAGACCGAGCATCCGCTCGGTCTTTTTTAAGTACTCATTATAATGTATACATTATAATGATTTTTTTATTTTTAAAACTTAATAACTTAAAAGCACTTAAAAACGATAACTTTTAAGTTATAATAATAGTACGATAATTTTAAGGGAGTGGGAGTGAGAACATGAGTAAAACAGCAATTGGAAGTAACTGGAAAGATGTTAGAAATGATTTGTTTACACAAGAAGAAATCGCCGCTACTGATTTAAGAGTTGCTATTATTAGTGAATTAATTCGCGCCAGAAAAGAACTAGGAATTAGTCAAAAACAATTAGAAGAGTTAAGTGGGGTGAAGCAACCCATGATCGCTCGAATCGAAACGGGGAAGAGCACCCCGCAACTAGATACTTTATTAAAGATTCTAGGATGCTTAGGGAAAACACTAGCCATCGTGCCATTATCGAAATCAGAAGTGAAGTAGAATGTAGATACTCAAAATTATCATATATGATAATTTTGAGTATTTGTTTTCCTCGGAGTGGAGGTGGTTTTCTTGTCGAAGAACCTTGAAGTGTTTGAACCACAAAACCCCAAAACTTTTACAAAGCTGATTAAAATACCTGCACCTTCCAAATGTGCAGTTTTTTAGCACCATAAATACAAGGTAGAAGAAACAATGCGCCATCAAAAAGCTATGAAGATAGACGAGTCTTTTTGTTTATTGAAAGAATAGTGGGGAATAGCATTGAATGTGAATTAGCTGGAGTTAGGAATTGATTCCTTACTCCAGTTTTGAAGCTTCAAAGGTGCAAGACCCCGGCTTGCACCGTTGCCCCACTATAACTCTTTCAATAAAAAACAAAAAGACGCAAGTCTATCTTTTTCCTTTTGAAGAGCACAAATAAAGTATTATTTCTTTAAACGTTATTTATCTTATGTCACAAAAAAACTCCCAGCACCAATTGGTACCAGGAGCAGTGTTGATTTTAATGTAAGACTTTGTTTAAGAAGTTTTGAGTACGTTCGTTTTGTGGGTTACCAAACACTTCTTCAGGAGTTCCTTCTTCGATGATATAACCACCATCCATGAAGATAACGCGATCGCTAACCTCACGCGCAAATCCCATCTCGTGTGTTACCACGACCATTGTCATCCCTTCTTTAGCTAGGTTTTGCATTACTTCTAATACATCTCCAACCATCTCAGGGTCTAATGCTGAAGTTGGTTCATCGAATAATAACATCTTTGGTTTCATAGCTAGCGCGCGGGCAATAGCCACACGTTGTTTTTGACCACCTGAAAGAGATTTAGGAGAGACATCCGCTTTATCTGCAAGACCAACCATGCCAAGGAGTTCCATCGCATGTTCAGTGGCAGCTTCTTTTGTCTCACGACCTAATTCTACCGGTGCAAGAATGATATTTTCTAGAACGCTAAGGTGAGGGAAGAGGTTGAAGTGTTGGAACACCATTCCGA
Source organism: uncultured Granulicatella sp. (assembly GCA_934193545.1). Taxonomy (GTDB): domain Bacteria; phylum Bacillota; class Bacilli; order Lactobacillales; family Aerococcaceae; genus Granulicatella. The sequence continues at coordinate 32,479 of CAKPVL010000007.1, forward strand.
TTTCCTCACGAACTTTATTTAAGTTTGTTTTCTTGTCTGTTAAATCATAGCCATCAATGATGATATGACCACTGTTGATTTTTTCAAGACGGTTTAAGCAACGTAAGAAAGTTGATTTACCAGAACCAGAAGGCCCGATAATACAAACTACTTCGCCTTCCTCAATAGAAAGGTCGATGGATTTTAATACTTCTAAGTCGCCATATTTCTTTTGAATTTTTTGAACTTCGATAATAGCCATTATTTTAAATTCCTTTCTAAGTGAGCTGAAAGTTTCGTTAATAGAACAATCACGATTAAGTACATCACACCGACGATTAACCACATTTGACTTGATTGTAAGTTACGGGCGATGATCACTTTACCTGTTTGCGTTAATTCGGCGATACCGATAATTGAAAGGATAGATGTATCTTTCAATGTAATCACGAATTGGTTGATGAATGAAGGAACCATAATTCGAATCGCTTGCGGTAAGATAACTTTTTGCATGCTCTTAGAATATGGAAGACCTAAACTCATGCAGGCTTCGTATTGTCCTTTATCAACCGCTTGAATACCCCCACGGATAATTTCAGCGATATAAGCCGATGCATTCAAGCTGAGGGTAATGACACCCGCTACGAACGGTTGCATTGTAATGTTGAATGCTTGTGGAATTCCAAAGTAAATGAAGAACGTTAATACGATTAGTGGAACACCACGGATGATGTCAATGTAAAATCCTGCGATTGCTTGTACAATATTGTTTTGGCTTGTCTTCATTAAACCGAAGATAATACCGATTAAACTTGCGAAGATTAAAGCCACAACTGTTAATACGATTGTGTTCCATAAACCAGTTGCAAGAGTTTTCCAGTTTGTTTTGATTAACCCTAGAATGCTTGTTGCTTCTGTGTTTTCGCTAGCATTTGTTGTGTATTTGTTGATGATTTCATCATATTTACCACTTTCTTTTAGTTTTTTCAAACCATTGTTGAAAGCAGTGATTAATTCTGCGTTTTCACCTTTATTAACGGCAACACCATATTCTGTTTTATTTTCGTTATGGTCTGTCATTTTTAAAGGCAAGTTGTTTGATGTGATTGAGTAGGCAAGAACAGGATAGTCTTCGAATAAAGCGTCACTGTTTCCTACCATTACATCTTGGTACATACTAGATGAATCTTCAAAAGTTGTAACGGTAAAGCCGTATTTGTTCTTGATAGATTCTGCGTATGTAGCACCTTGTGTTCCTAATTTAACGGCAACTTTTTTACCTTTCAAATCAGAGAGACTTGTAATTTCAGAGTTTTTTGAAACTCCCATCCCGATTCCACTGTCATAGTAGCTATTTGTGAAGTCGAATTTTTGTTTACGTTCATCTGTGATTCCCATACCAGCCATCACAGCGTCTACTTGACCAGATTCTAATGCTTGTACGGCAGCATTGAAGCCGAGTGGTTTGAATTCTACTTCGAAGCCTTCAGCCTCTGCGATACTCTTCATTAATTCAATATCAATTCCGACGTATTCACCATTTGTATCTTGGTATTCAAATGGAGCAAATGTAATATCTGTTGCGATTACATATTTTTTAGTTTCTGCTTTAACAGAACTTGTCGGAGAAACGAGGGATAGAAGAGTCATCAATAGAGTGACTAGAACAGCTCCCAAGCTCAATTTTTTTATGTTCATACATATTCCTCCAAATCTACCTTACGTATAAGATTTTTCCATTATATGGAAGATTTTCTTAAAATGCAAAATTCTAGTCTCATCTCATGTTACATTTTCTAACATGAGTTTCTGAGTATAAAAAACTCCCTTCTCTAATGAAAGAGAAGAGAGTGATGCTTATTTTTCTTGTTCGAGGACACGCCAAATCGCTTTTGCCACACCACCATTAACATTGGTGTCTGTCACAAAATCGGCCACAGCTTTAACTTCGTCTGGAGCATTTCCCATCGCAACACCAATCCCTGCGTCGCGAATCATAGACACGTCATTGAAGTTATCTCCGATAGCGAAGGTTTCTTTCATCGATAAGCCAAGTGTTTCGGCATAGTAAGCGACCGCAATGCCTTTTTGAGCATCCTTATGGTTGATTTCCAAATCCGTATAAAATGCGGAAGTGACCACGAGGTTTGGATGCGCTTGATCGATATGCTCACGAACAGGCTTGAAATAAGTAGGACCGTCATCATGAGAGACGATAATCTTAAACACTTTAATATCTGGAATCGAGAGCACTTCTTCAGCAGTCGACACATCGGTTGCTTCAAGAAGGATTTTGAGCTGCCTAATTTCTTCTTTTAGTTGTTCAGGCGAAAGATTATTTTTTTCGGCCTTTTTTCGTTCGATGACTTTGTTGATGAAGAGGGCGTAGTTTTTTCTAAAGTTCCCCTCAGAAGTCACGAGCTGCCAGTCCAAGTCGATTGAGTCGAAGTAGTCTAGTAAGGTATAGACTGTTTCATGCGGGATTGTTACTTCCCAGATAATCTCATGATTTTTATCAAAGATCTGAGCGCCATTCATTGCAATGACAGGAAGATGTAACTCCGCTTGTTCAAGTGCGAAATTGGCTTGAAGATAATCGCGTCCAGTACAAACGATAAAGTGTTTCCCCTGTTTTTGGACTTTTCGAATCGCTTGAATGTTGTTTTTATGTACCTCTACGTGGTTTGTGAGGAGAGTACCATCCATATCCGATGCAAATAATTTAATCATAGGGCAAACCCTCTATTTCATTTCTTTAAGATGTGTTTGCAATGTTTGAATTTTATCTTGAATACGTCTGAAGCGTGGTTTATTCTCCAATTGGAATTTTGTGACTTCTTCTTGAATAGAATTTACCACTTCCATTGTTTGTGGAACAATCACTTCTTGGATTTCTTTAATGCCTCTTTCAAGAGTGGCTTTACCGGTGTTAATCACAGTAACATCCTGTGTCACTTCTTGAATTTGTTTTGCCAAGATTTCGCGATTTTCTTTCCCGCTTCTTGGGTTGTTTAGTAGGGCAACGGCTCCACCGATCACACTACCGAAAATAAAACCTTTTAGAAATTTACTCATTGATTATGCCTCCATTTGTTCGCGAATTGATTGCGCGATTTCTGCTAATACTTCTGAACTTGGATTCGTTGGTTCCCATTTTAATCCAAAGCCATCTTCTTTTGTATAGCGTGGGATTAAGTGGATGTGAGAGTGGAAGACGCTTTGGTAAGCCAACTCTCCGTTATTACTTAAAATGTTTAAACCTTTAATGTCTGGGTTTGACGCTTGAACGGCACGTGCGATTTTTGGAATACGTGCAAACACTGCGCTTGCTAGGTCTTCGTCATATTCGAAGATGTTGGCAACGTGTTTCTTAGGAACGACCAGTGTGTGCCCTGGTGTTACTTGCGAAATGTCAAGGAACGCAAGTACTACGTCATCTTCATACACGATATGTGCTGGAATTTCTTTATTAATAATTTTGTCAAAAATGCAATCTGTCATGGTGTTTCCTCCTTGAGTTCGTACCTCTATGGTATCAAAAAATGCCCTAAAATGAAAGACTCGTAGCAGTTATTGTCGTTGCTTTTTAGAGGAACATATCCTAAAATATCAGAATGAAAGCGAGGAGTCTTTATGAAGGGAAAATTAGATGCGTTAAGCGATGCGATTATTGCCATTGCGATTACCGTTTTAGTATTAGAAATCAATACGCCAACATCGATGGCGGGGATGTGGGAGTTTGCAAAGGAAATCTTTTTATTTGCGCAAAGTTTTGTCGTGATTGCGAACTTTTGGTTTGAACGTTCGCAGTTCTTTGGCCGTTCAAAACGAATTTCTTTCTCGATTTTGTCGATTGATTTATTAGCACATTTGGGAATCTGTCTCATCCCGTTATTTACAAAATTCTTATTTAGTTTTGAAAATCGAGTGATTTCTGTACTAGCATACGGAATTTTGATTGCGATCATTTCAGTATTGTTTGATATCGAAAACTATTTTGTATTGAAACAATCATTAACCGAAGCAGAGTACGAGAGAAAAGATGAGATGCTTATCCTATTCAGAAAATTTCATATTCGCTCCTATTTAACATCAGTGATTATTTTGGCTTTGACATTTTTCATTCCTCAAATCGTTATGTACTTATACTTGGCGATTCCAATGACTAAGTTCTTTTCACGTTTAGGGGCAGGGAAAGGTCGTTCAATATTTGTGGATGAAAACTTAGTTGAATTTTCAGATAAAGTATTAGGGCGAATTGATGAAGAACGAATAAAGAGAAATATTGCAAAATAATATAAATGAATAGGAGTGTGAAAGGACGCTTATTCCGCGTTCTTTCACACTTTTTTTGCTTTATGGTATAATGAAGACAATAGTTAGATAGGAGAAATTATATGTCACTACAATTAAACAATGTAACTGCAGGATATACAAAAGTTCCTGTCATTACAGACATTACTTTTGATGTAAATCCAGGCGAGATTTGCGGCCTTATCGGGCTCAATGGTGCCGGGAAGAGTACGACGATTAAAACGATTATTGGGCAACTGACCCCTTTTAGCGGAAGAGTGGAAGTAGAGAAACTAAGTATTCTCGAAAACCAACGTGGCTACCGTCAGTCGATTGCGGTCATTCCAGAAAGCCCAGTTCTCTATGAAGAGTTAACGTTTAGAGAACATATTGAATTTGTGGCGCGTTCATATAATCAAATGAACGAAGAAACAATGGCCCATGCAATGGAGCTCGTGGAAGCTTTTCGTTTAACGAAGCAATTGGATTGGTTCCCAGCATATTTCTCAAAAGGGATGAAGCAAAAAGTGCTCATCGTCTGTGCATTAATGCTAGACGTGCCCGTCTATGTGGTTGATGAACCATTTTTAGGACTCGATCCACTTGGGATTCGTACCTTGCTTCAAGTCTTGAAAGAGAAGAAAGAAAAGGGTGCAGCGATTTTAATGTCGACTCACGTTTTGGACACAGCTGAGAAGTATTGTGATCGTTTCATCGTATTACACGAAGGAAAAGTGATTGCTCAAGGCGATATCGAAGGCTTACGCGCAACTTCGAATATTGAAGAAACTTCTCTTGAGGAAATTTACTTTGCATTAACGACAGGGGACGATGCCCATGAATAGTGCAACAATTTTTGAGGCCCGCGTAAGAAAATATCAAAAGAAAAGCATGAAGTATATTCGCTATATGCTAAACGACCATTTCTTGATTGTCTTATTTTTCTTATTTGGGTTTATCATGGTGCAATACTCGAGTTGGATTCAAACGATTCGTGTATTGGAATGGCCTTTACTAGGGTTACTTGCAGTTTTACTTGCGACGGTACCGTTTTTTGGCGGAGTAGCAACGTTGCTTGAACCAGCCGATGGAATCTTTTTATCCGTAGTGGGGCAAGACTTTAAGGCATATTTACAAAAAGCCATTCGTCGTAGTTGGGCGCTTCCGCTACTTGTGACGCTGGCTTCAACAGGAATTGTCTTTCCAATCGTGGCACAAGCCTTTGGAACGAATATGAGTATGTTCGTAAAGCTATTCCTCTTACAAGTGCTCTTTAAAGATTTATTATTCCGTTGTACGAAATATTCTTATCGTGGAGTGCTTCATTTTACATGGAAGGAAAAACTCGGTATTTACGTGATTGCAGTAACGAACTTCTTCGGAATGTTTTTATGGATTTCTGAAGCTTGGTCATTTGTTTTATTAGTAATACCAGTACTTCTAAGTATTTTTATCGAACAATATTATGGGAAGGCTGCCTTTGTATATCGATTCGATTCTATGATTGAATCGGAATTAGAAAGGCAACAACGAATTTATCGCCTATATGCGTTGTTTGTGGATGTGCCAATGGTGCATAAACCGCAAGCGCATCGCCGTTCATATTTAGATGGCGTATTGAAGGTACTTGTTGGAAAGAATCCAAGTGGTCATCGCTATTTAGTGAGTCGTACGGTCGTTCGTACGAGTCAATATATGAGTTTATTATTACAACTCGCAGTTGTCAGCTTTGTAGTTGCATTGTTTTCTCAAGAGTATTATTGGAACTTTATTGTCAATGCGTTACTTGTAATGCTATTAGGATTTCAACTTGTTGGAGTGATTCAAAGTGCCAACACGCAAAATAGTCATTTTGCCTCTTTAGTGTATAGTAACACTCGTCTTCAGGATAATTTATCAGTCCTTATGATGACGATGGTCGCGTCCGGTGTTGTACTGGGCATTTCTTCAGTGATAGGTATGCGTGAAATGATTGGATTAGTAGGGATTGTTTTCTATCCGATTTTCGGTATATTCTTTACACAATTTTATTTGCGTTATCGATTCCTTAAGAAGAGAAGAAAAATTTAAGTTTGTAGGCTACTAAGTAGCGCACAAACTTGACTCAAATGGTATAAAACCATAAAATAAAAGAATAGATTTATTAAAGGAAACAGAATTTGTCGTTAGGGATGGAATAGATGGAATATAACATGGACACAGGATGGGATCTCCATCCAATTGGTGGGGACACCGGTCAAGCGTACATGGGTGTAAAAGACCATGAACGTGTATTTCTAAAGAGAAATGCTTCACCGTTTTTAGCGGTGCTATCGGGTGAAGGTATCACTCCTAAGTTAATATGGACCAAACGTGCGGGTAATGGTGATGTCATTACAGCTCAAGAATGGTTGTCTGGAAGATCCCTCACTAAGGAAGAAATGGGGTCCGTCGAAGTCATTGAGCTGTTAAAACAAATTCATCAATCCCCAAATCTTTTACAAATGTTGCAACAAATTCAAGGTGAAGAGTATAGCACACAAAAATTCATCGATGAATATTTAAATAATTTACAGTCAGGATTACAAACCCACCGTTTCTTAAATGAAGTATTAAATTACTTAATTGAAACGATTCCGCTTGTGAGCGAAGTTGGGAAAACGGTATGTCACGGAGACCTAGATCGTCGTAACTTTATGTTATCTGAAGACGAAAAGCTCTACCTTGTCGACTGGGAAATGGTTCGCCTTGCCGATCCAGTTTCGGATTTGACGATGATTTTGACACAATACATTCCTGTTCATCAATGGGGTGAATGGTTAGATATGTATGGCTTACAGCTGTCTACAAATATTTATCAACGAATTGAATGGTATGCTCTCATGAATTGCTTGAATTATATTAAAAAATCGCACTTCGAGGGACGTTACCTTGAAATGAATGAGAAAATTCTTTTGGTGAAATCAATTTACAATAATCGTATTGGAAAGCCAACAGAAGAATAGACAGGAGTTAGACTTTGAGATTAAGAAATAAACCTTGGGCAAAAGATGCTTTAGCGGCTCACCCAGAAATGGTCATCCAAAATCCAGCAGAGTGGAAGGGAAGATGGCATGAGCGTTTTGGCAATAACAATCCAATCCATATCGAGATTGGTTCTGGGAAAGGTCAATTCGTGAGCGGCATGGCTCGTCAAAACCCAAATATTAACTATATTGGAATTGAAATTCAAGAAAGCGTCCTAGTAGTCGCTCTTGAAAAAGCTCTTGCAGCAGATGTTCCAAACTTACAATTATTACATGTAAATGGTGGACAAGTAACAGACTACTTCGAAGATGGTGAAGTAGACCAAATTTACTTAAACTTCTCAGATCCATGGCCAAAGAAACGTCATGCAAAACGTCGCTTGACTCATGAAAGTTTCTTAGTTGGATACGAAAAAGTATTACCACCATTTGGGGAATTACACTTTAAGACAGATAACCGTGGATTGTTTGAATACAGCCTTGCTTCATTCTCACAATTTGGACTTGTGTTAAAACAAGTTTGGTTAGATTTACATCAAGTGGAATTTCCAGGAAATGTGATGACAGAATACGAAGAGAAATTCTCAGCAAAAGGTCATCCAATTTATCGTGTGGAAGTGATTTTCCCACAAGATAGAAAAGCTTTTAAACAACCTGAATAACAAATAAAGGAGCCTGATTCATATGGAATCAAAAAATAGTTTCAAAGGTGCAAGTTTCCTACTAGCAGCGGGTGCTGTTATTGGAGCGTGGGTCACTTCAAAATGGTTTGAACGCAAAAACGTCAATGGAGATGTTATTGTTCAAAATGTACGTAAATTATTTCAAGTAGTAGGTACTATCGAAGGCTCTTGGATTGAGATGGAACCTGTATTCGTGGATAGCCCAGAATTTTATGGGGAAGTTTATTATGGCGGGGTTACTCGTAAAGAAGATAATGAACTAGTCCAATACGAATTTTATGCAGATGCAAAAACAGGAGCCGTTATTGATTTATACAAAATTGGATAATCAAAGAAAGCTGGAGTTCCTCCAGCTTTTGGCGCGTTTAAAAGATATTTTATAGAAGTAGGAAAGAAGAGGATACAATGGAAGCCAAAACAGAACAATTAATCAAAACGTTAACACAAATGAAAGGGACTAGTGGACATGAAGGTCGTATTCGCGACTTTATGAGAAGTGAATTAACACCTTTAGTAGACCGCATTGAACAAGATGGTCTTGGCGGTATTTTTGGGGTTCGTGATAGCAAACAAGAAGATGCACCACGCATTATGATTGCAGCTCACATGGACGAAGTTGGTTTCATGGTAACAAATATCACTCCAAACGGAATGTTTAAAGTAAGTCCTTTAGGTGGATGGAACCCATATGTAGTTTCAGCACAACGTTTTACTTTATTAACTCGTAATGGAGACTATCCAATTATTTCTTCTTCAATCCCACCACATCTTTTACGTGCAGCTGGTGGTCAACAATCTGCTGTGAAAGTAACCGATATTTTATTCGATGCTGGATTCACTTCACGTGAAGAGGCGCTTGAATATGGTTGCCGTCCTGGAGATACAATTGTTCCAGATGTAGAAACGATTTGGACTGCCAATAAGAAACGCATGATTTCTAAATCTTGGGATAACCGTTATGGATGTACAGTCGTTCTTGAAGCGTTAAAAGCCGTTAAAGATGAAGAATTACCAAACACATTAATCGCTGGAGCCAATGTGCAAGAGGAAGTCGGATTACGTGGAACGGGTCCAAGTGTGACGAAGTTCAATCCTGATTTATTCTTCGCCGTAGACTGCTCAGCAGCAGATGATATTAATGGTTCGAAAGAAACGTTTGGACACTTAGACCAAGGATTCTTATTACGTATTTTAGACCCAGGTATGGTGACTCTTCCTCGTATGAAAGAATTCCTAGAAGATACTGCATTAACACATAACATTCCGTTCCAATACTTTGTTTCTCAAGGTGGAACAGATGCTGGTAAAGCACACTTAATGAATCAAGGAGTTCCGAGTGCAGTGATTGGAGTATGTGCTCGTTATATCCATACACATCAAACAATGTTCTCAATTCGTGACTACGAAGCAGCACGTGAAATGGTCATCCAAACAATCCGTGCGTTAGATCGTAGCACAGTGAACACCATTTTAGATGGAAGAACAAATTAATAATAAAGAGGTAAATTTATGTGGTTAAGTTTTTATAATAATAAAGGAATCGGCGATACGTTATTATTAACGTGCGGTTCGACTAGTCGCTATGATGTTGACTATGAGAAAAAAGGAAATGTGACTCAAGTCTTTGTTCGTGAATCAAAAGAAGTTCTAGGATATAATATTGAAAAGATTTCTGAAGTGATTTCATTTGAAGAAGATGGACAACAAATTTTAACACCCGAGCAACAAGAAGTTGTGAAAGGCTTAATTGAAAAAGCAGGATTTGATGTTTCTTCTTTAGATTTAACACCTGAAGATGCACTTGTTGTTGGATACGTTGAAAGTTGCGTAGAACATGAAGATTCTGACCACTTACATGTGACAATGACACGAGTAAGTGACTCTGAAGTGTTACAAATCGTCTGCGGAGCGCCAAACGTGAAAGCAGGACAAAAAGTGGTTGTTGCTAAACCTGGTACAGTAATGCCAAGTGGCGCTATCATTTGGGCTGGAGAATTACGCGGAGTGGCTAGTCACGGAATGCTTTGCTCAGCACGTGAATTAGGACTAGAAAATGCACCAGCGAAAAAAGGAATCTTAGTTTTAGATGATGCGACTCCAGTAGGAACGCCATTTAAAACATTAAACTTACAATAAAGGAGGATACGGAGTCATGAATGAACCATTTAACGAGAAAAACGATTCATTCGCATCGCTTCAATCAAGACGTGAAAAGTCTACTTTTCCAAATTACTTGAAGCAAGGTCAAACTTTTGAAGATCAAGTCGTTGAAGAAATGACGCGAGTTGATGCCACAAGAAAAGATGAGACTCCACAAGAATCCTTACCTTTTGATGAGCGACCTGATGCAGCGCTCTTACAACCGATTGACAAAGAGGAGCATCAATTGCCATCTCAATTTCGTTCGTTTAAGGAGAAGGCGACCGAGGGGCATCAAAAGTATAAACCACGTGTGGATTGGACTTCTTATTTGAATACGAATCAACGAAAACCGTTTAAACCAAGTTCAGTGCCTTCTAGCACGAGAGGCTTGGAAAAAGAGGTTGAGCAAAAAGTTTCTTATCGTGAATTAGAAAAAGAGTTATTGCCGAATAGTACAGACTTGATTTTATTTGCGAAGGAAGAGGCTTTGTTGGTGTCGGTTGATGAGCAAGAAGACACTATTGAAAAACGCCTGAAAGAGTATAACGGGACCTTGCATGAAGTACCGGTACAAAGTCAGGTTTTTACAACGAAAGGTTATATACCAGCCTTCAAGCGCAAACAAGATTCAGAAGTTGAAGCCGTGCAAGAGTCCTTGTTAGAAGGATTGCCGGAGACAAAAGTTGAAAGACGAAAAGCACCAGAAAAACCATTGACTGGAAAGCAAAGACGTGCGATGAAAAAATCGTTATCGATGATTATGGAACAAGAGCAACAAGACCGTCAGTTACCATATGTTCATCCAAAAAAACAGTAGTAGAAAAGCGAGGAGAAAAAATGGATAAAAGTAAGATTTATCACTTTACAGGAATAAAAGGATCAGGAATGAGTGCATTAGCCTTAGTATTACATGGAGAAGGCTATAAAGTTCAAGGATCAGACTTGGAACAATATTTCTTCACTCAAAAAGGTTTGGAAGAGGCTGGAATTACATTATTACCATTCAGCGCTGACAATATTAAGGAAGGGCAAATTGTGATTGCTGGGAATGCTTTTCCAGATAGTCACGAAGAATTAGTTTCTGCTCGTGAAAAAGGAGTAGAAGTGATTCGATACCATAAATTCCTTGGTGAATTATTGAAAAATTATAAGAGTGTGGCGATTACAGGTTCTCACGGTAAAACAAGTACAACTGGATTATTAGCTCACGTATTAAGTGGAATGGAGCCAACAAGTTATCTTATTGGTGATGGAACTGGTAAAGGCATTGAAAGTTCAGAATACTTTGTACTGGAAGCTTGTGAATATAAACGTCACTTTATGGCTTACCGTCCAGACTATGCGATTATGACAAATATCGACTTTGACCACCCAGATTATTATACTGATATCGAAGATGTTCAAAGTGCCTTTGAAGCATTTGGTAAACAAGTGAAAAAAGGAATCATCGCTTGTGGGGATGATGAAAGATTACGTACATTAGATGCCATCGTACCTGTTACTTATTACGGTGTTGGTGAACATAATGATGTGATTGCCAAAAACATCCGTAAAGAAAAAGCAGGAAGCTACTTCGATGCTTATATTAAAGGTGAGTTGTACGGTCATTTCTACATTCCAACGTACGGAGATCATAACATCTTGAACGCATTAGCGATTATCGCATTCTACTACTTAAATGAATTAGATTCAAAAGAATTAGCTGAGCAATTCAGTACATTTGGTGGGGTAAAACGTCGCTTCTCTGAAAAAGTGATTAATGGTGTAACAATTATCGATGACTATGCTCACCACCCATCAGAAATTCAAGCCACATTAGATGCAGCGCGTCAAAAATATCCAGAAAAAGAAGTGGTGGCGGTCTTCCAACCACATACATTTACTCGTACAATTGCACTATTAGAAGAGTTTGCAGCAGTGTTATCACTTGCAGACCATGTATACTTATGTGATATCTTTGCATCTGTTCGTGAAGAAGCAGGGGATGTTTCTATCGAGGATTTAGCAAAATTAGTAAAAGGTGGAGCGAAAGTATTACCACTAGATAATGTATCTCCGTTATTAAATTATAAAGACGCAGTCATTGTCTTTATGGGTGCAGGGGATGTACAAAAATATGAGTCTGCTTATGAAAAACTCTTATCAAACACTTCTCCAACACAAAACTAAAGTTTGATTTATTCAGTCCTGGCATTTGCCAGGACTTTTTGTGTGCAGCTAAGTGTGAAAGACGAAGAAATCGCGCTCTTTTTAGTGTTCATAGAATTGTTTATTTGTTACACTGGTAATGACAAATTAGGAGGCATATTATGGCGAAACAAAAATTATTATTAGTAGACGGAAGCAGCTTAGCATTCCGCGCATTTTTTTCAATTTTAGATTTAAATCGTTTTAAAAATTCGAATGGCTTACATACGAATGCACTCTATTCATTTCACCGTATGTTTAAGTCCATTTTAGACTCTGAAAAACCGACGCATGTACTCGTTGCATGGGATGCTGGGAAGACGACTTTCCGTACTGAAATGTATGCAGATTATAAAGGGGGACGTTCGAAAACTCCTGGTGAATTTATCGAACAGATGCCTTATTTTAATGTGCTTTTAGATGCATGGGGAATTCCTCATTACCGTCTGAACCAATACGAAGCCGATGATAT
>CAKPVL010000008.1 GCA_934193545.1 uncultured Granulicatella sp.
CTCAATGAGTCTCTACGGAATAAATTCCTAGAGTCTCATATTCGCATCAGTTACCTCTCGCTCTTACTCCTACCATAGAATCCCAAGGGACTCCATCTTCTTTCATTGAATCGGTTTTCTCTAAACCTTCTGAGTTCATAAAAATAATTGAATTTTATTATTTAGATTTGCTGCAAGGATGAAGATTGTCAATCCTCATAAAAATAAGAACTAGTAACTACGTATGGACAGATAGCGGGTTCTGTGGTTCAATTAATATATTAGGGTGTCATAGCTCAGTTGGATAGAGCAAGCGTTTCCTAAACGCTAGGTCGGGGGTTCGAGACCCTTTGGCACCGCTAGTAAAAAAATCCACTGGTTAAACCAGTGGATTTTTTGTTGATTATTTACTATTCTCTTCTACCCATTCAACTGCACGCCAGGCACGTCCCGAGATATCATTCCCATGATTTCCCTCTTCCAACGTAAACTTGAAATCACCTGCTAGAAATTTCGGCTCATAAAAATCTTTTAATGCTATCGTATTAGAAGTTTGGGCTGCTGTTAAATTCGTTGCAGTCGTTCCTTCTTGATCACCCACACTCATGTACAATTTTGGATGAGCGGCTTTAAAGGAATGTTCTTTTAAATAGTCCAGAAAATCCGGATACCACAGCGATGAAGAACAACTGAGAACAGTCCCGAATAAATCAGTGTTCACCGCTGCATACAGGCTGAATAATCCACCTAGCGAATAACCGCCAATAGCCCTTTTTTCTGCGCTTGAAGCAAAACCATATTCACTCTCACAAAACGGAATCACATAAGTCGTGATAAACGTAAGATGTTCTGCAGCTTTCCCACCGAAATCCATCGCCATATTTTCAGATGCCTGGAGAGGCCAAGGTGTATAATCATCTGTTCGATTATTTGCATTTATGAGTACAAAATTAAGTGCAGGTTGATGTTTGCGAATCATATGATTAAAAGGCCCTTCGAATTGATCTCCATCTAAAAAATAAATGGTCGTAGCGTTTTTGACATTGGAACGATAAACATATAGCTTCACTCCCTCAATTTTTTGTTGGATCCATACAGAACTTCTAGTCATAGCGATTTCCTTTCTACTGAATATTCAAAGTTTCTTTCGATTTATAATTTTCAAAATAACTGAACAAGTCCTCACTTACTGGAGAAATTGCTATCATTTCCGCTCTTTTATAAATTTTTTGGGTCATAGATTTAATTACTTCTTCAGCCGTATTTTTAGAGCTATTGCTAAACGAGAGTATTTTACCATCTTCAGCGTCAATATAACTTCCCTCTAGAAAATGTAATGTTTTAAATTCTTCAAAATCCCCATAAATATTTAGAGACTTAACTTTTCCATATTCTTTACTAATTTTATTTAAAAAGCGATCCATATAATCTTTACATCTAATTTTACTATACGAATGATTAGATTTACGTCCGATTTCCATTGGAAGTAACCAAAAGTTAGCTAAGCAATGATAATGGTCTTTAAAATTACTAAGATACTCTGGCCATACTTCCTTATCAGTTCTTTGCTTTCTTGATTTTCCTGCCTCAGGTACACGATTAGCAATAGTATTGAAACTATTCATGGTATCCCCAGCAAATGCATTATTTACTAATTTCTTTTGATGTAATATTTTCTTTTCTTTTAACACTGAATTATATAAAATCTCATAGAATCCTACTGCGAAATCAGACATATCTTCATCAAATGGTCCTTCATAAGTTTGTGTAGAACAAATGACATTATCTTTAATTTTAATAATCGTTTCACCTTGATTTCGGCTACTGACTTCAATCGGTGTCATTAAAATTTTTAAAACTTCTTTTTGCTTTTCGTTTAACTTTTTTTCCATCCCACTCACTTATCCTTAATTTATAGATTCTATCTTTATAGTATGCTCTGTACTTAACCAAACAATACACTATCTTTAAGCACTAACGCAATAAAATATGCAAAAAGAGACAGGTATTAACCTGTCTCTACCAAATGAACAATCTTTTAAACAGTTTTTGGCAATTCCATTTTTTAGTTATTCATCGTTTTAGTTTTGGTTATCGACTAATGCTAGTCGTTTAAATATTTTCCTTCTACTCCAAGAACGTCACAGACTTTCTTCAAATCTGCTCTTGATAAGACGTTATTTTCATAGATGCTCTTACCGCTAACACGTTTTAGTTCTAACGCGATATGAGCAGCTTTATCAGCAGTTTCAATTAAACCGAAGCAATCTTGGTAATCTTTACCTGTTGAAAGTACTCCGTGTTTTGCCCACACTACTAAACGGTGAGTTTCAAGTTCACGGGCTGTATCGTCACCGATTAATTGTGTTCCTGGAACTTCCCATGGCAACACAGCGATTCCATCGTGGAATACAACGATAGATTCTGTTAACACTGACCATAAATCAAGGGTTAATGATTCACTCGTCACTTCATCGAGTAATGAGTACACAACGATGTTTGTCGCATGGTTATGAATCACAACGCGGTGATTTTGATCCACTTTTAGACGTGCTGCATGCGCCAATACGTGCATGAAGATTTCACTTGTTGGTCGCTTACCAGTCACAAATCCAGCAACGACTTGATACCCTTTTGGAGTCAACTGAATAATCCCTGTGTCCACTTCTGGTTGAGAATGCAAAGTTCTGAAATGACTTCCGGAAGCCGTAATTAAGAGATACTCTCCTTGTACGTGCTCAGGTACATCAAGAACTTCCACTTCTTTTCTATTTTCTGTGTAATAAGTGTAAGGAGTTCCAGCAAGATCTGATTTCACCGCACTTGCTTCTTCTTTCCTCAAACGGTAGCTAATATTACCACCGTTATATTCGTCCCATCCCTTATTCCACATGTCATAAGTTACTTGGCACAATTCATTAATATATTTTGGATATGTCATATCGATTTCCTTTCTTTGAGCTTGGCGATTTTCGCTTTTCTTTTCTCATCGAATTCTTTAAATAAATTTTGTTTATCTAAATAAATGCTAATGGGCAAAATAATCAGCGTTAACCATATCTGTCTATAGAGAATCGAGATTACAAATAAGATTCCTAGAATTAAGATGAGGAGCTTTTTCATGCTATTCGCCTGCTTCTAGTTTCTCATTGTATTTTTTACGAGCTTGTAATAACCATACATATAATCCTAACCAAGCAACTCCTAAAAGAATGGCTACGATGTTTCCGCTAAATCCGTTTGCTAAGATATAACGAATGTCTGGACCTTCGAATGTTGCCCAAGAAATTTGACCAGTTTGTTGTAAAGTATTTGTTTCTTCAGCAAGACGAGTCATATATGGTGTGAAGTAAGTTGCTCCATATAAGAATAGTGGAGTTGAAATTAAACCGTGGATAATCATACGAAGTACGTTACCGTTTGTTAATAATAGTGCCCCTACTACGAATGATAAGTTAATAATTCCGGCAAATGGTAATACGATGTTACCTGGTAAAGCTACAGCACCAACTAATAAGAATGGAATTGTAAAGATTACAGCTACCCATAATTCATTACGTCCACCAAGTACAGGCCAGTCAAGACCAATGTAAACTTCGCGATCTTCGAATTTTTCACGCATGAAGTCTGATACTGCTTCTGAGATTGGTGATAAAGCTTGTGAGAATAATTTAGAAACCATTGGGAATAATGTTAAGGCTGTTGCAGCTTGTACTGCTAAACCTAAAGCATATTTTAAACCGTTACCTGAAGCAAGACCTAATGCAAACCCGATGATAGCACCCATTACAGAGTTTTCACCGAACACCCCAATTTTTTCTTTTAATGTGTCCGCATCGAACTCTTTGTTTAAGAATGGGATTTTCTTCAATAATTCGTCGATTGGATGTAAGATAACAGCGATTAAAGTGATAAAGTGAGGTACTGTAATCCCTGGTACACCTGTTAAACGTTCTACTTCAGGAGCAAATGCATCTCCAAGTTTTAATTCTAATACGATAATAATTGCAGCAGCGATGAATCCAAATACAATATTGTTTGTAAAGTAAGTTACGATTACAGCTGTAAAGATTTTATTCCAAACATTCCATAAGTCCACGTTCAATGTTTTTGTTTGTTTTGTAATCAACATTACGAAGTTGATGGCTAATTGAAGTGGGAATACTAAGAATGCATATGGCCAAGCCCAGCTGATTGCTGCAGCTCCTGGCCAACCGATATCAACGGCTGGTAAGCTTAAGCCAGTATGAGTTGTTAAGTCATTTGCTGCAGAACCCATACTTGTCATAATGAAGTTTACTAAGATTCCCATCCCTGTGAAGGCAATCCCTAGTGTTAACGCTGAAGTAAACGCATCTCTGAATTTCATCTTCATTGCTAAACCGACGATTAACATTAGGAACGGTACGAATACAGCAGCTCCTAAGTCAAGAATATATTGAATGACCGATTGTAAGATTTCCATCTTAAGTTCCTCCTAGCTATTTAGAAAATCAATAATTTTTTGTAATTCTTGTTTTTGACCCATACCTGTTAAGAATGCAATTCCGTTAAAGACTGGAATTCCATAGTCTTTTTTAGGTTTTACGATTGAAATGTAGCCATCAGCAGTTTTTACGTATTGTTCTAAAGCTTTCATATCTACTGCTTCGATTTCGCAAGGTACGTTTGCTTCTTTCAATAAACGCTGTACTTTAGATGCTACTGTTTGAGATGTAGCTACTCCTGATCCGCATGCAACAATTAATTTTTTCATGTTATTCTTCCTCCATTTTTGCTGTCGCAAATAAATTATAGATTTCTTCTTCGGTTTGACCATTTTGTAATGATTCGATAAATGCTTCTTGTTGGAACACATTCATCAATTCCACCAATAATCCCGTTTGGTTCTTTGGTTCTGAGATTCCTAGAACAATTACAAAGTGAACATCTACTTCAACGTCCGAAGTTCCCATTTGAATAAATGTCACTGGATTTTCTAGTTTAACCACGTAGATAAATGGTTTCTTCACGTACTCACAATACGTGTGCGGTATCGCAACTGCTGTTTTTTCAAGCTGCAATCCTGTTGGAAATTCCTCCTCTCTTTCGAGTATTGCTTTGGCAAAACCATCATTCACGTACCCTTTTTCAAATAGTGTTTCCGCTAAGTTTTTCAGGAGTTCTTGTTTGGTTTCACCTTTCCCTTCCAGATTGATTAAATCCTTTTGAACTAGTTGAGATATGATTGTCATTGTATCCCTCCTTATTGAATTGGTTCAAATTCCGCTTCTGCAAATAGAGCGGTTAAAAAACTCTCTTGATTTTCTGCTTCCCACAAATGTTGAATGTAAGAAGAACTATCTATTTTCGAGTAGAGAACTTTCAAGGCATCCTTGTAAATTTCTAACTCTTTTTCCGCAATGGCGATAAGCATTACGACTTTGACGAGATTCTGTCCCCAATAAATTGGCTTGTCGAGTGTCACCATCACAAGTTCGGATGTTGTCACCTCTTTTGGATTCGCGTGTGGTAAGGCAATACCTGTATACGTACTCGTAATTCCAAGATTCTCACGATGACGAATCGTCTTCTCAAATCGTGGATTTTTCAAGTTGTCTGCATCGGCTAACTTGATGATTTTTGAGAGACACTTTTCTGCATCTCCTGCTTTTTTCTTTAAATAAATTGAGTTTCCAATCAATCGCTTGATGAGTCTCTTTGTGAGTTCTTCGTCATCTTTTAATAAGTAATTCGACTGCGATTGTCCCATAGTGTGCGTCAAGAACTTCTTTTGAATTTTCAGAAGATCTTCTTCCTTCATGATGGTTCCAACATGAATATATGGGTAAGATACATCCTCCAAAGCTACTGAACTAATGACAAGATCATTTGGTTGAACTGAAAGTGTCTTAGCATTGTCATAATTCACTTTTTCTATATTCTCGTATTGTCCAGTGACCTTTTTCACCTGATTTAAAATTAGTTCTGAAGTCGCTAAGCTATGTGGACATACCACGTAAATCTTCATTGGTTGGTTAATTTTCTCAACCGCAATCTCCAAATGAATCGTTAGTAGTGCTGCCTCAATATCGGTTAGTTCCACATTGTAATTTTCCTTGAAGATTTTTCCAGATAACCATACAAAGTTATATAGAATGCCGTATTGATACTTAATATCCTCAATCAGATTACTCTTCAGATGGATTCTATTTCGAAGTCGCATAATCATTGCTGGAAGATGATTCAAGAGCATTCCTCTTAAATATTCATCCCCTTGAAGCTGTATCCCCGCTAAGTCACCAACCATATTAATAAATGAGTCGGTTGTCTTCTCAATTTTCGGGTCAGACCCTAGATATGCACTTGCGTAATTCCCTATAGAAATCAGAATTTGTGAAAGTGTAACGATTTCTGCCTCTTCCACTTCCTGACCAGTAATCTCATTGAGTAAGTCTCTGGCTAATAAGTAAGTTTCAATTATTTTCGGGCTATTACTATCGAGTTGCTTATATTGCTCCACACGATAACCTCTATGCCATCTAATATCGAAGATGAGTAAATCGAGTAAAAGGTAGTGACGATAATCGTGAGCTACTGAAAACTGATATTGTTTTAACTGTTGGTTCATAATTCGGTTAAGTTCTTGTATTCTCCCGTCTATAACACAACCTGTTTGGTTCATCTCATCCAGATTATAATGAGTGATGCCGCTTAACAGTTTGTTTCGGAAGAACTTACGAATTTGATCTTCAGGACCACTTAAAATCAACTTGCCATGTCTTTTTTCAAGAACGACTCCATTGGCATTCAATTCTTTCTCCAACTCTGTTACTTCTCTTCTTATTGAAGATTCACTCGTGAAATTCTCGAGCGACCAATCTAGAATGTCCACTTCGTTGTCTAATAGGAATGTTGAAAGCATCTTGAACTCTTCCTTGTTCGCTTTCGCCTCCAACTTTACTTGAAACATCTCCATCAACTGTTGTCGATGTCCTTCATCTATCTCAAGAAAGATACCTGCACTTGGTTTCTTCACAACTGACGAAGAATATGGTTTCAAAAAATCATTCAAAGCAACGATGTCATTGTAGATAGTCTTTGTGGAAACTAAATAAGTTTGTGCCAGTTCCTTACCAGTCACTGGTGTTTCTTCATGAATTAATCGATTCAGAATATCCGATTGTCTCTTATTCACTGTATCCCCTCCATCTATTTCCACAATCTCATTATATTTTTATTGGAAACAAATATTAAACCAACTTTTTTCCAGAACATTGTGGAAGTTTCTCATTCTTATTGTGGCACTTTATTGAGAGGGAACAGTGAACTTTCTGACAAAGTTCCGTGGAATAACGAGCAAAAAGGAATTTTTTCTAAATATTCCTATCTATTTTAAATTTCGAAAAGTAACATATTTGCTACTGTAGCATATATGTTACATTTTGCTTTTTCACTTAAGATTTTTGCACTAAAAAAACGCTATTCAAATAATGAATAACGTCTTTTAAAAATATATAATATTAGTTTTAAGAAGGAGCTTCTTATTGATTTGGTTTAAAATAGCGATGAAAAATTCATTATTATTAGCGGTTTTCCGCTGAATCCTTGATCTCTATCTGATTAAGAATACTTATATATTTTATATACGAATCAATCAGATTTATATACAGAAAGAACATCGGTAGGAATTATTCTTGTTTTCTATAGAAAAATTATTTTCAATTTTTTAAAGCTATTTTGTACCTACTAATCTGTATTTCCCCATATATAGTATGTCCACTCTAAAAAAATCGAAAAAAATAATCGGGACTTGCATCCAGTTTTACCAACTAAATTAGAGTAAACAAAAAAGGAATTAAGAAACATTCGTCACTTAATCCCTTCATAACAAAGCGTCATTTTAATCTAAAGCCTTGATAAACTCTTGTGCTACACGTGTTACGCTTTCGTATCCTTCAGTCGCAACTTTAGCAGAAAGCGCACTACCGATACCTACAGCGCAGGCTCCGACTTCTTTCCACTCTTTTACGTTTGAAGCGGAAACTCCACCAGAAGGCATTAAATTCACTTCTGGGATTGGTCCGTGGATGGCTTGGATGAATCCCTTACCAATCGTTCCACCAGGGAATAGTTTTACGATTTTTGCACCAGCAGCAGTGGCATTGACCACTTCTGTCACTGTTCCGCAGCCTGGAGAATATTCAATCTCATTTTCCACTGCGTATTTTGCAATCTCTGGTGAAAAATGTGGACTTACTAAGAATTTTGCACCAGCAGCTTTTGCTAAAGCAGCATGATCTAAATTCATTACCGTTCCAGCACCAACGATAACTTTGTTGTCATCTTTGAATTCTTCAATCAACTCCTTGATGACTTCATCTGCTTTAGGTGTTGAGAATGTAATTTCAATGTTATAAATGCCACCTTTAATCGCGTAACGTGCGATATTTTTGGCATCTTCTTTATCTTTCCCGCGAATAACCGCGAAGAAATAGTTTTCCTTTAATTGTTCAACTAACATACTTGATTTGCCTCCAAATAGTTGTAAGCTTCTTCGAGATCATTAAATAATCCCTGACATTGTTCGTGTTCGAAATTTGACTGTTCTTGGTACAATTGTTCACTGACTAAGCAAACATCAATCCCTGCTCTTACTGCTGCTGTTGCCCCGATAAATGTATCCTCAAAGGCAATGGCATCTTCTGCTTTAGCTCCAACACTTGCTAAAGCTACTAAATAGATTTCAGGATCTGGTTTTACTTTTTGAACATGATCTGCGCAAACAATCGCGTCAAATAAATGACTAGCCCCATTTTGTGATAACAATTCATCGATTCTGGCTCTTGTTGAAGACGATGCTAAGACTACCTTTAGCCCTTTTTCTTTCAGCTTTTCAGCAATTTCTTTCGCAAACTTTTTCAATTTGATTTCGCCATTATGTAATTTTATTTGATAGTATTCTTCACGAACCGCACGAATCTTTTTAGCAAAGTCCACATCATTCAGTAATTCAGCGACTTTTGCATCGTTCGATTTTGCACTATGCCCTGTAAATGATTCTACAAAGCCTTCTGGAGGAGTAATTCCAAAATGTTTAAACCCATAATGCCATCCTTCTGCATATACGCGTTCGCTATCCACAAATAAACCATCCATATCGAAAATTGCAACCTTTTTAGGCATGTCATTTCCCCCTAAAAGTCATCGTCTTCGTCTGCTTCTTCAACGAAAGATTTTTTCCATACATAATCATCAGAGATTGTATAGTTTTTCAATTCATTCACTGCAGCTTCTAAGTCGCTACCAAGGAGTTGTTGGTTAATTCCTTCAAGAACCATTGGTAAGCTTGCTCCAGCAATTAAACGTACATTTTCAGCACGTTTTTCATCCAATTTATTTACAGAAAGCACTGATTGGTTGTATGGAGAAGCACTTAATAAATCCGCAAAGATTAGCACTGATTCATTTTCATCATAACCTGCTAATGTTTCATAGATTTTTTCTCCAAATGCTTCTACAGATTCACCTGAGTGCAATCCGATTGTTGTGATCCCTTTTACTTCACCGAAAATCACTTCCGCTGCATCTTTAAATCCAGCGGCTAATTCACCATGCGTTACAATTAAAATTTGCATTATCGTTCCTCCAATATGGTTTCGATTTTTTGACGTTGACGCGTTAAAAGTACATCATCTATTTTTTCTGAAAGAATAACATTTCCTAAGCTCTCTAAATTCGGATGAATTTTAAGGCTCTTTTGGTTAGAATCTTCTGTCACTATTAAGGCAGTGTTTGCTCCAACGCTATCTAATTCATAGATTTTTGATTGTGACTTAACACTATTTTTTAGAGCGACAAGCCCAATTTCATTCGTACAGCCACCATCAACAATCGCGAATGCTACTTTTTTATTACCCTTATATTTTGCTAATAAACTGAGTACTAGCACTAGAGAGGAAGTATTTCTCACTTGTGTCTTGCTACTGGCTCTTCCTTTGACAATTCCATTAAACACGTAAAAGAAAGCTAGTGCAAAAACAGTCAGAACAGTTGTGAGTAATGTTCCTTCGAACACTCGCGTTAGGAAAAAGAAAATTCCAAGTCCTATACACAAAGTAGCAACACTCTCAAAAGCAATTCGGGTCAACGTATTTCGTTTATTCTTTTCAGTATCCGTGAAAGAATAATCGCCAAATGAAACAATTGGCGTATCGAAATACGTAGAGATAATTTTATCCGCCTTAGAAACATCCCCAATATAAATATTGTGATATTTTCTTTTCTTCTCCTCGATTTCAATGACATTGATATCATCTCGAATATTCAAGACATCTGAGAGAAAAGTCTGAATAAATTTATCCTTTTGTTTGTCAGAATTTCTCTTTTTTAGGAGAAATCCATAACGAACAATCCAATCGTTCATTTGGCGATTACTTTCCATGATTCTACCTCTTATAAATTAAAGTTTTTAAGTACTTCTTCTAAAGAAGTTTTTGGTGCTGAAGGAGTAGCTTGGAAGTAAATATCTTTAACTCCGTAGTTATCATGAAGATCTTTAAGCGTTTCAGCATCTGCTTTGTTTAAATATACAGATTTTGTTACTAATACATCTTCATCATTTTTCTTAGCAACACCACCAACGTTTAATTCTTCTACTGGTACGCCATGTCTTACAAGGTTAGCAATAGTACCAACAGTTTTCGCAATTAAAATACAGCTGTAGTCTTTGAATTTGTATTCATCCCAATAGAATTTTGCTTTATCTTCAGAAACTACAATTGTTTTTTGACCAGTACGGTTACCAGCGCTCTTATATAAATCCTTCATGAAAGGATCTCTTGAAACGACATCATCGACAACGAAGATTGAGTTTACTCCATTTCTTTGTGATAGTGTAATCATTACTTGTCCGTGGATTAAACGTTCATCCACACGTGCTAAATTAACTTTACCCATTTTATAGGTACCTCCAAATTATAAAATTCCAACAGATGCAAGGATTATTAGGATCAATGTTAACCATAATAATGCTTGGGTAACTTTGAGTCCCTTCTTGACGAAGTAATAATATACACCCATTACTACTGCTAACGGTAAAATACCAGGGACGATTTTGTCAAGTAATTCCTGAATGACGAAGTTTTTACCAGAAAGTGTAAATTGTAAGCTTGAAGATACTTTAACGTAGTTACCAGCTAAGATACCCATCATGAATAAACCTAAAATTGACAATAAACTAATCATGTCTTTAACGCCAGAGCTATGAACTAAGCTTGTTGCATTTCTACCTAAAGAGAAACCTTGGCGAGCAAAGAATAAACCGATAAAGACTTGGTATAACGCAAATGCGATGAATGGGAATAATGCACCTAACGCACTACCTTCTTGAGCCCAAGGAACTGCAATCGCAATAAAGATATATTGCATTGTACCTGAGTCAATCGCATCCCCGATACCAGCAAGGGCACCCATTAAACCAGCTTTTGTATTGTACATTAAGTCATCTGTCATAGTAATTTCTTCATTTTCATACTCTTGACGAGCTCTTTCTTTTTCCATTGAAGACATTAAACCAGTGATGACCCCACCACCCCATGTTAATTGAGTGTTGAAGAAGAGTAATTGTCTCTTGTATGCTTCTCTTCTTTTGTCTGGATCTTTATATAATTTCTTAAGAACAGGCATCATTCCGTATAGTAATGATGGTGCAAGATAACGGTCAAATGAGTGTGGGATTTCATTTGCAAAGTGCCATCTTAAATATGCTTTAGTAACATCCTTTTGAGTAATTTCTTCAGGAGCTAATGCAGGATTTTTTTGAGTTGTTTCAGTATTCATTATCTATTCCTCCAATTAAAAATCATCGTCGCCGCCATCATCATCGAATTGAGCATTTGATGATGCAGCCGGGCTAGCAGCTACTGGTTGATTGTTGTTTTTTGTCACCATTACGAAAATAGCAGCAACAAGGACACCAATAATTGCGTAAGTAACCATTGTAATGTTTAAAGGTTTGAAGATTACACTCATGAAGTATGCTAATAGGAAGAATACGAGGTAATCTTTACGTCCGATTACATAGATTGTTGTAGAGATACCGATTGCAGCTAAACCACCACCGACAACTTCTAATACGTGAAGAACTACTGTTTCTTTTAATTGAACGATAAGATCTGCAATCACTGGAGCTCCCCAGTATAATGCAGCAAATACTAATGGTACGAATAGTAAGAATGAAGCAATTGTAGGATACCAAATGATTGCACGTTTAATAGCGCCGTCATCCATTTTTTCAACTGCTTTATCCATAGATTTACCTAAGAATGTGTTGATGAAGAATCTTACTTGGTATAAGTAACTTCCTAATAAACCAACTGGAACGGCAACCCCAATCGCTGCTTCAGGTGTTAAGTTCCCTAATAAAGCAACCGGTACAGCAATCGCTGCTGCAATTGAAGGTTCAGAAGGCATTGTCCCACCAGGAGAGAATACTCCCATGTAAATCAATTGAAGAGCTGCAGTTACGATCATTGCGTTTGCAACATCTCCCATAATAATACCGCAGACTAAACCAGTCATTAATGGCGAGAAGCGAAGTGTTAACGTCGCACCACCACCAAGCCATCTAGACATAACGGCTGCTACCCAAAGGGCAATTAACAAACTTTGTACTACTGATAATGTTTCCATTACCTTTTTCCTCCTTCATTGTTAGAAATCTGTTTTCTAACTCTAATTGTTTTTGTTTTAAATCATAAAAATTATTCCATAAAGTATAAAGAGTGCGATAAGTTCTACTTTAAGCTCATCTGTTATTATGATTCTACTTTAACGTAAGTACTCTCACTTTGAACAGATCTTACTGGAAGCTTCCCTTCAACAATCACCTCGCAATCTTCTACACATTTTTCACCCATAGACTCTAAACATTCCATGGTATATGCGGAAGTATGTGGTGTCACCACTACGTTCTTAAACGCAAGGTATGGATGGTTAGCGCGTCCAGGTTCAACTTCAAGTACATCAGTTGCAAAGCCTGCAATTTTACCGGATTTTAGTCCTTCTACAATGGCTTCTTCTTCAACCAACGCGCCTCTAGCTGAGTTGGAAATATACACATTTGGCTTCATCATTTCAACTTCTTTTTTACCGATGAAATGATAGTTTTCTTCAGTAAGGTTTGCACATAAACAAATGACATCTGCATTGCGAATCAATTCTTCAAATCCAACTTTTTCAGCTCCGTGTGCTTCTATTTCTAGTTTACTCTTATATGGATCATATGCAAGTACACGACATCTAAATCCGTATCTTACAGTCTCAGCAACACAGCCGCCTGTATTTCCAATACCGATAACACCGACCACTTTGTTATATAGAGAGTGGCCAATAAATGATGCACGTTTTTCCCATTGATCACCTTCAACAGCTTTTAGGGCTCCTACTGTTCTTCTCATGACTGCTAATAAGTTTGTAACGTTATTACCAGCAACAGCATCGCGCTCTACAAGTGCTGGGATAATGGAAACGATTGTGTTATGTTTTCTCGCTGCTTCTAAATCCACATTGTTAAATCCGATTCCGTGTCTTGAAATCAAGAGTAATTCATCTTTATGTTCAAAGAATTCAGCATCAAAAAACGGTGTTACACTTGCGATGATGATGTCATAGCCTTTCAAATTTTCCGCTAGTTCCTTCCCAGGAATTTCTTGTGGAAAATTGAAATATTCAACTTCACCAATATTTCTTAATCTTTCTAAGTGGTTGGGGAAGATTCTTCCGAAACTACTCGAATTGACAATTGCGATTTTATGATGGCTCATTAAAATTGCCTCCTCGTTATTTCATCTTCATTTCATGTCCGCCAAACCCATTTCTTAAAGAAGAAACAAGTTTATTAGAAAATTCATCTGCACCGCAGCTACTATTTCGAACAAATAATGAGTCTGCGATAACTGGAGTTGGCACTCCAAGACGAAGTGCTTCTTCTAATGTCCATTTTGCTTCACCATTACTTCCGATGACACCTTCGATTTTTTCAAGTTTAGGGTCTTTACGGAAGGCTTCTTGTGCCAATTCCATTAACCATGAACGGATGACTGAACCATTATTCCACACTTTTGCGACTTTTTCGTTATCAAATGTGTATTCAGAATGCTCCAAAATATTGAAACCTTCTCCAATGGCTTGCATCATTCCGTATTCCACTCCATTGTGAACCATCTTCAAGTAATGACCTGCAGAAGGTTGATCTACAAATAGGCAACCATCTTCAATCGCGATTGCTTCGAAGAAGTCTTTCACTTGATTGAAAGCTTCTTGGTCGCCACCAATCATTAGGCAGGCCCCTTTTCTTGCTCCACTCATTCCTCCAGAAGTTCCACAATCTAGGAAATAAATTTCTTTTTCTTTTAAAGTATGATAGTTGTTCAAACTATCTTTATAGTTAGAGTTTCCGCTATCAATGACAATATCTCCTGCTTTTAAGAGATTTGACAATTCATTAACAACTCCATTTGTAATTTTTCCAGCCGGAAGACTAAGCATCACCACTCTGACATCGTCCAAGGTTCCAACCAATTCATCGATGGAATGGCTAACAGTTAAACCTGCTTCTTGAGCCTTCTGTACTGACTCAGTTGACACATCAAAACCTACGACGTCAAAAGCATGTTCTTTAGCATTCAGCGCTAAATTTAATCCCATTTTTCCGAGTCCAATTATTCCGATTTTCATGTTGCATAGCTTCCTTTCAAGCTTTAATTTTGTTTTTCTACCGCTTCTTCAAGACCTTGTAAGTATGAAATACCAATTGCACGGTCATATAATCCGTAACCCGGTCTTGCAACTTCTCCCCAGATAGTACGTCCGTGGTCTGGGCGAGCGATGCCATCAAAACCGATGTCATGTAACGCCTTCACGATTGCATACATATCTAGTGAACCTTCTTTACTTAAGTGAGCTGATTCTAGGAAATGTTTATCTCCAAGAATTTGTACATTTCTTAAGTGTGCGAAATGGATTTTTCCTTTTAATGAGTGAATGATATCCACTAAATCATTTTCTGGATTTGCTCCAAGTGAACCAGTACATAAAGTTACTCCGTTGTAATCAGAATCAACGGCATTCACGATTTTTAGGATATCGTCTTTATTTTTAGTGATACGAGGAAGACCAAACATATCAAATGGTGGATCATCTGGGTGAATCGCCATCTTCACACCATATTGTTCGCAGACTGGAATCACTCTTTCTAAGAAGTAGCAAAGGTTTTCGAATAATTTTTCTTCTGTAATTCCTTTGTACATATCTTCTAGTTTTTGGAATTTTGCAAGACGTTCAGGTTCCCAACCAGATAATTGGAATCCAGAAGTTTGTCCGCTAATTAAACCAAACATTTGCTTTGGTTCGATTTGTTGAACCACTTTGTCATCATATTCAAGTGTATGAGAGCCATCTGGAAGTTCGTATTCTAGATTTGTTTTGGCCCATCCAAAGATTGGTTTAAAGCTATAGCAAATCACGTTTACTCCAAGTTCTCCTAAATTTTTAACGTTTTCTTTATACACATCAATATAGTGGTCACGTTCAGGTGTTCCAGCTTTAATCGAATCATGAATCGATACACTTTCGATACCTGCTAATGTGAGACCTTTTGCTTCTACTGCATTTTTTAATGCTAAAATTTCTTCTTTTGTCCAGAGGTCTCCTGGTAATTTTTTAACCAGTGTTCCTACTACACCATGCATATTTGGAATTTGACGAATGTGGTCTAATGTAATCGGATCGTTATCTCCGTACCATCTAAATGTCCATTTCAATGTTTTCACCTTCCGTAAATTTGATTCAAAGTTAACTTATGTTTAAATTATACCATTAAATTTTATTTTGTAAACACTTTTATAAAAAAATATTTTTTAATTATCTTCCTTTTTGTTTCCTCCTGTGTTATGATTTCTATAAAAGAGAAACAGGGAGGATTCTCATGCAAAATATTTATTTACTAAACATTATTAAACAAAATAAAAATAAATTTAGTACTTCAGAAGATGCCCTCGTGGAATACTTCTTGCAGTTAAAAAATGATGAACTTGTCAATAAAACATTAGCCGACATGGCTAGTGACACTGACATTTCTCAAACAACTATTTATAACTTCGTAAAAAAATTAGGGTTTAATGGGTTTCAAGATTTTAAGATTAAACTGGCTTCTAACTCTATTAACCCTACTCAACCAGAACGTTTTGTAAACTATACAGAAATCACACCGTCCGATTCCTATTTAGAGGTAGCAAAGAAGACGATTCATTTTAATCAACAATCCCTAGAGCACTTGATTAACTTCCTTGATGAAAAGACACTTCATCGTATTGTTCGACTTCTTGAAAAGAGTAAAAACATCTATTTCCTTGGACAAGGTGGCTCTTCTGTTGTTGCGATGGACTCTTATCATAAGTTCCTACGCTCGAAGTTAAATAGCCACTATGTTTCTGATTATCACATGCAGTTAACGATTTGTAGTAAACTCACAAAGGATGATTGTGTATTCCTCTTCTCTCATTCAGGGGATTCACTTGAAACCATTAACCTAGCAAAAATCTTACAGAAGAATCACTGCCCAGTTATTTGTATTACTGGTAATCCGACAGGAAAGATTTTAAAACTTGCTACTGAATCAGTCATTGCCTTCTCTCAAGAAGCTAAATACAGAACTGAAAGCTTAACTTCACGTCTTCTTTATCAAACAGTAATGGATATTCTTTACACCATCATTATGTTTAAAGATGAAGAAGAAAACGAGAAGGTCCTTAGAAAACAACGATCTGCGCTCTCACTTTCAAAAACAAGTGAAGACTAGATTCCATTAACAGTGTTTGCCAAAAACGAAAGGACGGTTGATTTTCAACCGTCCTTTCCCTATTTATACAAAAATCCCGAAATTCACTTTTCGGGATTTCGCATTTTTACTGTTTATTTTGTTTCAATTTATAGTTTGCATATAGTTTTAACGAAATCGTTCCAAACACAGCTACTGTCAATAAGTTGATGATACTTGCAATCCAGCCTTGCGTAAATACAATCGTTGTTGAGTGCTGATAAAACAATACATCAAGCGTTGGCGCAATCAAACCGAAAATCGCAATATTGACTGCCGCTTGTACGACATTGAATCGCACCATATCATGTTGTGAAAAGATTCCTTGTCGTAAGCTGTTGCGACGAATCGCAAATCCAAATACGAATCCTAATGCACCCGTACTTAAAGCCCAAGAAAGCCACAAGTGATCCGTATAGATTAAATCAAATAATACATGCCCAGTAAAACCGACAATGGCCGCTGGAATCGCTCCAGCAACACCTGCAAAGAGTGCAAGGTATCCATATGCCAATTGAATATAAACTCCCTCAAATGGTGTTGTAATCGACGTTAATGTCATTATCGTTGTCATAATCCCAATTCCAATAATGGTATAGAGAATTGTTTTAAACAGTCCGTCTTTCACAATACCCCTCCTTTGCCTAATTCGATGTTGGCTCTTCTCCAATAATTCGTACTTCTGGTTCTAGAGCAACTCCGTCTTTTTCTAAAATCACTTTTTGAACATAGCGGATTAAATCCATGTAGTCCGTTGCTGTTCCGTTATCAATATTCACCATAAATCCAGCATGCTTTTTAGACACTTGCACGCCACCGATTTGATATCCTTGAAGTCCAGCATCTTGGATTAATTTTCCTGTGAAATGCCCTTCTGGACGTTTAAACACGCTCCCACATGAAGGATACTCTAAAGGTTGTTTGCTTTCACGTAAATGCGTTAATTCCGCTACTTTTTTGTCAATCTCTTCTTGAACCCCTTCAGCTAGACGGAATCCCACTTCAATGACAAGATCCCCTGTCTTTTGAACATGGCTATGACGATAGCTGAAATCTAAGTCTTCGTTTGTGTACGTTTTGAATTCCCCATCAGGAGTAATCACTTCGACGTACTCAACGACTTCGCTTACTTCACCGCCGTAAGCACCAGCGTTCATGAAAATCGCTCCGCCGACACTTCCAGGAATGCCGCAAGCAAATTCTAAGCCTGTCAATCCATTTTTCGCCGCTTCTTTTGACACGTCAATTAAGGCTACTCCGCCTTCAGCGACGATTTGTGTACCAGACACTGTTAAATGCGACATGTCATTTAACATAATCACAGCACCGCTAATACCGCCATCTTTAATAATCACATTCGATGCATTTCCTAAAATCGTTGTTGGAATATTATGTTCGCGAAGCCAATGCATTACTGCGCTTGCTTCTTTTTTATCTTTTGGAAAAATCAGAATGGCAGCACGGCCACCTGTTTTTGTAAATGTATAATTTTTAAGTGGTTCGTTGTAAAAAACTTTTACATCCGGAAACTCTGTTGAAAATACAGTATAATCCATATTCTTCTCCTTATTCGTAATCCTTTTAATACTACTATTCTCACACGATTACGTCAACTGAAAGGTAGCCCTTACACTGGGACTCCTTTAGCTACGCTTCCCATTCTTGCAATAGTTGGTGCACCATTTGCGCTGAACGTTTTCCAGCTTGAACGATAAAGGTATCAAAATCAACCGCAGACGTTCCACGTTCTGGAATATCTGAAATGGCACGAATCACGATAAATGGAACTCCAAACGCGTGACACGCTTGCGCAATCGCTGCCCCTTCCATCTCCGAAGCCATTACATCTGGGAAGTGTTTTAAAATATGTGTTCTTTGCTCACGAGTATGAATAAAGCTGTCAGAAGAAACGATAAGCCCTGTATGGCTCTTTAAATCTACCTTAGCAATCGCTTGTTCAATCGACGGTAAAAAGTCTTGATTCATGGCAAAACGCGCTGGCATGCCCGGCATTTGCCCGTAAACGTAATTAAAGGCTGTGACGTCAGCATCACAGTACGCTAGTTCTGTCCCAATGACGATATCTCCGATTTCTAGAGTTGTGCCAAATCCACCTGCAGAACCTGTATTAATCACTAAATCTACACTAAAGCGGTCAATTAAGATTCCAGCAGCCAGTGCAGACATCACTTTCCCGATTCCTGATTGGACAAGGACAATCGACTTTCCTACGAGTGTTCCTTCGATAAACTCCCAGTTGGCTACGGTAGTTTTCTTCTCAATCGTCATTTCTTCTTCAAGCAGACGTTTTTCTTCTTCCATTGCCGCAATAATTCCAAATTTCATTCTTTCACCTCATCCTTATCGTTCAATCTGTTTTGCCATCAAGACGATATCTTCATAGCCGTCACCGATTTTGACGCCGTTCTTAAGTCGACCTTCTTCTTCAAATCCACAATTCTCATAAAGTCGGCGTGCCTTCTTATTCACAGCTACGACCTCAAGCTCAACACGACTAAGCGTTGAATATTCCGCCACCCAATCCAGCATTTCTTCCATCATCACGGTCGCAATCCCTTGGCCCCAATAAGACTTCAACACGCTGATTCCTAACTCTCCTCTGTGTGAGAATTTAGGATGCAGGCTCCCAGCAATCGAACCGACCGCAATAATTTCGTCTCCATCTTTTGCCAGTAACATATATTGATTTTCGTTTTCGTAGAGCGATTCTATAAACAATTCTTCTTGAGCCACAGAATACTTCAATCCTTCTGGCCCAAAGGAAAGAAAATCGGTTTCGCTACCTACTTTTTTACTATAATCTAATAACGCTTTAGCATCGTCTTTGACTGGAAGTGCAAATGTAATTTCTCTTTCTTTACTCATCTGTTGCCTCCAATTGTTTGATAAATTCTTCGTACTCTTTTCCGTGTGAAACTAAACGAATCACACGTTCAGACTCGCCGTCTCCTACACGGTCGATTTGGACTTTTAAGAATGTAGAAGGAAGTTCATCTTCGATATATTGCGCCCATTCAACGACGCACACACCACCCGCATAGAAGTACTCTTCGAGCCCCACTTCGCTTGCGCCACCACTTTCTTCAATACGATACATGTCCATATGAAATAGCGGAAGTCGCCCTTTACGGTATTCTCGAATCAATGTATACGTTGGGCTCTTGATGACACGGTCGATGCCTAAACCAACAGCGATTCCTTTTGTAAGAGTCGTCTTTCCAGCGCCTAAATCGCCTTCTAGAATGACGCAGCTATTTTCAAATAACGCTTCGCCTAGACGCTGTCCCAGCGCCATTGTCTCCTCTTGTGATGTTGTATGTACTTCAAACATGATGATACTCCTTCAAACTTGGTTCGGTTGTCTTGCACAAAAAAAGAGCCAAGACAAACTGTCTTAGCTCATTATAGCATATTTTGCTTATTTTAGAACGCGTCCTAAGAATACTTTTGTACGGTCTACTTGTGGGTTTTCAAAGATTTGTTCTGGAGTTCCTTCTTCAGCGATAACCCCTTTATCCATGAAGACAACACGGTCACTGACCTCTTTGGCAAATCCCATTTCGTGCGTTACAACGATCATTGTTAGCCCTGTGTGTGCTAAGCTTTTCATTGTTTCTAACACTTCATTTACCATTTCTGGGTCAAGCGCTGACGTTGGTTCGTCGAATAGCAATACGTCTGGTTGCATTGATAATGCACGCGCGATAGCCACACGTTGTTTTTGACCACCGGATAATTGACGAGGTTTTGCATTGATGTACGCTGCCATTCCTACTTTTTCAAGGAATTCTTTTGCGATTTCCTCTGCTTCCTCTTTTGATTTTTTCAACACTTTCATAGGTCCAACGATACAGTTTTCTAACACGTTTAAGTTGTTAAATAAGTTAAATTGTTGGAACACCATTCCTACGTGAGTACGGTATTCGTAAATACTCTTGTCATGTTCAAGAATGTTTTGGCCGTTGTAGAAGATTTCGCCTGAAGTTGGTTTTTCAAGTAAGTTGACACAACGTAAGAGCGTTGATTTACCAGAACCACTTGATCCGATAATCGTTACTACTTCCCCTTGTTTTACTTCAAAAGAAATATCTTTAAGAACTTCATTTGTACCGAAAGTTTTACTTAAGTTTTGAATGGAAATTACTGCTTCGCTCATTATGCATTTCCTTTCTGTCTAGTTTTTTCTTCGACTGCTGACATTGAGTTTGAGTTCAATGGATCTGAATAAATCACTTCATAGTTATCTGGACCATCTAATTTACGCTCGAAGTAACGTAAAATACGAGTCACTGTGAATGTCATGATGAAGTATAAAATTAATGTTACAAAGAATGTATCAAAGTAACGGAAGTTTTGTCCCGCAACTGTTTTTGTCGCAAAGTACAATTCTGAAACTGAAATTACGTTCAATACAGAAGTATCTTTGATGTTGATAACGAACTCGTTCCCTACTGCTGGAAGGATGTTACGAAGTACTTGTGGGAAAACAACATAGCGCATTGTTTGCCAGTGAGTCATTCCGATTGCTTGGCTGGCTTCAAATTGTCCTTGGTCGATAGAGATAATCCCACCACGAACGATTTCTGACATATAAGCCCCTGTGTTAATCGATACGATGAAGATTGCAGCGAATGTTACATCTAAGTTGATACCAAACATTAATGCTGTTCCGTAGTAAATTACCATCGCTTGTACGATCATCGGTGTTCCACGGAAGAATTCTGTATAGCAGTTCAAAATGATAACTGCAATTTTTAAAAGGATACGTTTAGGTCCTTTTTCTGGTAGTGGAATTGTTTTAACAAATCCGATGAACATCCCGATTAATGTCCCAATAATTGTACCAATAATCGAAATATATAGCGTAATCCAAGCACCTGTTAAAAACATTTGCCAGTTCTGTTGAATGATTTTTACAATCCAATCAATACTCATTTATTTTCCTACTTTCTGTATTTAATGTGTATGTATACGCCACACAAGGTGGCGGTGTGTTATGTTTGTGTTTTGCTTTGCAGAGGTTATGTGCCCCTGCGCAGTGATTTATTGACTTTCTTTTCATCGCTCGCGATTTAAGAAAGTCTAATAAACTTTGCGGACGAAAGACTACGAAGCATAAAAATCTCGCACTGTGAGATTTTTATTAGCTTCTGTCTTTCTGCCTGTAGTTGAACTCGGGCTCACAGGACTGACGTCCACTTCCTGATATGTCCGCACGACTCGTTCCGAGTCCCTTGCGTCATATCAGTCCAGTGATTCAGTCCTGAGCGTTCGCCCTCGTATCCTTGTTATTCCGCTGCAGGTTGATTTTTAATTGCTTCTTGCATGATTTGTTGACGTTCTTCGCTAGAGATTGTTTTTAATGCTTCGTTGATTTCTTTTGTTAATGTGCTATCTTTTTTAACACCAACAGCTGTTTGTGTGTCTTCTGGTGATGTTTTGAAGCCATCTGTTAATTTAACCATTACGAAGTCGCTGTTTGCTGCTTGAGCAGAAATTGCTTCTGGTAATTCAGAAACGTAAGCGTCGATTGTTCCTGCTTGAAGTGCAACACGCATTGCTGGGAAGTTATCCATAGCAGCTTGTTTGTCAACACCAGGGATTTGGTCGATCACTGAGTAGTGGAAAGTGTTTAATTGAGCTGTAACTTTCGCACCAGAAAAATCTGCTAATGAAGTAGCGTTTGCGTATTTAGAACCCTTTTTAACCACTAATACTAATTGTGAATCATAGTAAGAATCTGTAAAGTCGATTGTTGCTTTACGTTCTTCTGTAGGACTCATACCAGCAATGATCGCATCTATTTTACCTGAAACAAGCGCTGGTGTTAAGCCATCCCACTCAGTTTTTACAATTACTAATTCTTTTCCTAATTGTTTAGCCACACGTTTTGCGATTTCAACGTCGTAACCACCAGCATATTGGTCAGTCCCTTGAATTTTCACAGCACCGTTTGAGTCATCTTTTTGAGTCCAGTTAAATGGAGGATATCCTGCTTCCATCCCAACTACTAATTGGTTTTGGTTTGCTGTTCCTTGGCTAACAGGTGTTCCACACGCTGCTAAACCTACTGTCATTGCTAAAGCTGCAATTGCGCCTAAAATTTTTTTCATTTTCTTTCTCTCCTTCTCGATTATCAAACTGGTTCTTCCTAACACACAAAAAAGGAACCACGAACAAAAGCCGTGATTCCCTATAAAAAGTCATAAGTAGTCATTCTTTTGCCCGGTAATTGATTGCACTTCATGAGTATCTGGGCAGATATCATGACAGTGACTGACCTATTATGACCAGCCCCCAACGTTTTCACGTTTCGGCGAAATCCCCTTTCCAGTTTCCTGTACTCTTGTCATCCGCACCTCAGTTCAATAACCATTTGATTTAATTGATGAAAATAAATTAACACATATTTTTTTGAAAGTCAACCCATATATTTTCATTTTTTTGAAAACAACTAACAAAAATATAATTTATATTATATTCCAAAATGAGATTCACTTATAGACTTATACGCAGTAGCTGATTGGATAAAGCTTCATCATTCATGATTTGCTTTATCCTAATCAACCTTACTCCTCTTCCTTCCCTCTCCCTCCTTCTCTAACAGCTTGCCTCAGAAATGCAGCATGTTTTGTAAATGGAACAAAATTAATAATTACGGAAAATCTCGCGGATTTTATAATAGCAGTAATGTGACAAGTATTAAATGCGAATTAAAGGGAGTTAGGAATTGATTCCTTACTCCCTTTTTGAGGCTTTAAAGGTGAGAGACTCATGGAGGCTCGAACCGGTACAACATTACAGCTATTATAAAAAAATCCGCAAGGATTTGGAGTAATTATTATTTTGTTTTCTATATTTACAAGCACAAAAAAGAGTGCCTCATTTCTGAGGCACCCTGTTAGATGAATTATTTATTCACGTTTTCCCATTGCCAGTTCACAACTTCAGGAATATCTTCCCCGTGTTCACGGATGTAGCTGTGGTGGAATTCCACAGTTTCGTCCATTTTCGCAGCAAATTCGCTAGCTTTGTCGCCGTATACAGCAACTGCAGCGTCTTTAGCAACGTGGAAGCGGTCCATTTCAGATAATACACGCATATCGAATGGAGTTGTGATATCTCCGTTTTCACGGTATCCGTGGATATGAACGTTATGGTTGTGACGATCGAAGAATAAGTCACGAATCATGCCTTCATAACCGTGGAAGCAGAATACAACTGGTTTGTCAGTAGTAAATAGTTTGTCGAATTCTTCATCAGATAAACCACGAGGGTCCACTTTTGGAGAACGTAATTTCAAGATATCTACTACGTTGATGAATCGAATCTTCAATTCTGGGAATTGTTTGTGCAAGATTGAAATACCTGCTAATGCTTCTAAGTTAGGTTCAGTACCTGCAGCAGCGATAACTACGTCTGGTTCTTCTCCTTCTTTCACTGTTGAAGCCCAATCAATTACTTTGTAACCTTCACGTACTAATTCTTTAGCTTCTTCTACTGAGTAGAATTGTGGACGTGGGTGTTTTGAAGAAACGATTAAGTTAATTTTATCTTCTGAACTTAAAGCTTCAGCCATAACAGCCATTAAGCTGTTTGTATCCGCTGGTAAGTATTCACGAACGAATTCAGGTTTTTTCTCAGCTAAGTGTGTTAATAAACCTGGATCTTGGTGAGTATATCCATTGTGGTCTTGTTGGAACACTGTTGATGTTGCAATCAAGTTTAATGATGGATAGTTTTTACGCCATGGAGCGTGAGTTTTAGCTTTACGTAACCATTTGAAGTGTTGAGTGATCATTGAGTCAACTACACGTAAGAATGATTCGTAAGAAGCGAAGAATCCGTGACGGCCTGTTAATACATAACCTTCTAAGAAACCTTCAGCTTGGTGTTCTGATAATTGTGAGTCGATAACACGACCAACTGGTGAAATCCATTCATCGTAGCTTTCGTCACGACGACCAACCCATTGACGGTTAGTTGCTTTGAAGACTTCGTTTAGACGGTTAGATTTAGTTTCGTCTGGTCCGAAGATACGGAAGTTATCTGGGTTTGCTTTTACTAAGTCAGCAGCAAATTTACCAAATTCGATCATATCTTGTTTTTGGATAGCACCTGGTTTAGATGTATCGATTGCATGTTTAGTCCAATCAGTAATTTCCATTGGTTTTACAACCCCTGCGTTAGTGATTGGGTTCATGCTCATACGACGTGGGCCTTTAGGAGAAATTTCAGCAATTTCTTCTACTAATTTACCATTTTCATCGAATAACTCTTCTGGACGGTATGATTTCAACCAGTCAACTAATGCATCGATGTGTTCCATAGCTTCTCCTGATACTGGAATTGGAACTTGGTGAGCACGGAATCCACCTTCGATTGGTTCGTGGTTCCATTCTTTTGGACCTGTCCAACCTTTAGGAGTACGTACTACTAATACTGGCCAATGTGGCATTGTAGCTTCCTCAGCGCTCTTAGAACGAGCTTCTTTTTGGATTGCTTGGATTTTTTCAATAGCTTCATCTAATTTAGCAGCCATTAATGGGTGAACTTCTTTAGGATCTGTTCCTTCTACGAAGATTGGATCCCATCCTAAACCGTTGAAGTATTGAGTTAATTCTTCATCAGTACGACGAGCTAAAATAGTTGGGTTGTGGATTTTACCACCGTTTAAGTAAAGGATTGGTAAAACTGCACCATCGTTAACTGGGTTGATGAATGTGTTTGAGAACCAACCAGCTGCTAAAGGACCAGTTTCAGCTTCTCCGTCACCGATAACTGCTGCTGCAATTACGTTTGGATTATCTAAGATTGCACCTGTAGCATGTGATAATGAGTAACCTAATTCTCCACCTTCGTGAATTGAACCAGGAGTTTCTGGAGCAGCGTGAGACGCAATTCCTCCAGGGAATGAGAAGATTTTACATAATTGTTTGAACCCTGCTTCATCTTGAGTGATTTGTGGGTATAACTCTGTGTAAGATCCATCTAAGTAAGAGTTAGAAACCATTACTTGTCCACCGTGACCTGGTCCTTCAATGTAGAACATATCTAAGTCATATTTATTAATAGCACGGTTTAAGTGCGCGTAAATAAAGTTTTGTCCTGCGATTGTTCCCCAGTGTCCGATTGGATGAAGTTTAACGTCTTCTTTTTGGATTGGACGACGTAAAAGTGGGTTATCTTTCAAGTACATTTGAGCTACTGAAATGTAGTTCGCTGCACGCCACCAAGCATCCACTTTTGCTAAGTATTCTGGTGTATCAAATTGTGTCATGTGTATTTGTCTTCCCTTCTTCTTTTTGGCTTCTAAAGAAATTCGAAAATGGCGTTTCAAAAATCCTTCTTTTATTTACCGCCAAGTATTTACCATACCTATTTACGGGTGTCAAGAAGAATTACTAAAACGGTCATCGTTTTGATGGTTTTCGATTATCTTTAGGAAATATTCTTGTTTTTAGACCGTATTTCTACTAATCCAAAACGTTCATAACCACATTTATTTGACTATTTCAACTCGAATATTGATCATAACTCATCATCGAGTACTCTATTTTACCATTTTTTATGTTCATTCTGCAATAAAACGTTCATAAAAAGTCAGATAGGATCAAAAAAACCGAGGTGAAATTCCTCGGTTTTTCTATCTCAATAGGGCTCATTAAGATTTTTATTTAAAATATTGTAGAAATTCTCCGTATCCCTCTTCTTCTAGTTTAGCGACTGGAATGAATCGTAGAGATGCAGAATTGATGCAATAACGGAGTCCACCTAATTCTTTTGGACCATCTTCGAAGACGTGCCCTAAATGCGAATCGGCTTGACCACTTCTCACTTCTGTTCTTTTACGGTTTAGTTTGTAATCTTCTTTTTCGGTTAGCGTAGTATTTTCAATTGGTTTTGAAAATGATGGCCAACCGCAACCAGCATCAAATTTATCTTTTGAGCTGAAAAGAGGCTCTCCACTAACGATATCTACATAGATTCCATCTTCATAGAAATCATCATATTCTCCTGAAAAAGGTCTTTCTGTGGCTTCGTTTTGAGTCACTTCATATTGAATTTCTGTTAATCGTTTTTTTAGTTCTTCTTTTGAAAATTCCATCGTGGTTTCTCCTATTCAAATTGTTGTCGTTTCGACTGATGTGGATCTTGAATTCTCTTAAAGAGGTGTTCCAAGTCCTTATTCGTTAAATGAACGAGTACGGGTCTGCCGTGCGGACAGTTATAAGGATTCTTACATTTGGCTAAATCCACTAATAACTGGCGTGCTTCCCATTCACTTAAATGATGGTTTGCTTTAATCGACCCTTTACAGCTCATCATAATGGCTGTAGCTTCTCTTAATTTAGCAACCGTAATCTTCTCGTCAGCCAAGATAAAATCGATAATCTCTTCAATAATCGCCTTCTCTTGCCCTTTCTTAATCCACGCTGGATGCGATTGAATTTGGAATGTATTTTGCCCAAATGGCTCCATCTCGATTCCAAACTCCTCTACAAGAGGTAATCGTTCTTCCAACTTCACGCTGTCCTTCTTCGAGAACTCTAGCAAAATTGGCACCATCAATGGTTGACTCACTCGGCCTACTTGACCAATTTCCACTTTAAACTGCTCATACTTAATTCGTTCTTGCGCAGCATGTTGGTCAATCATATATAAGCCTTTTTCGTTTTGTGCAAATAAGTAAGTCCCATGCATTTGTCCAAAGTAATGCAATTCTGGGAATTCTTTTTCAAAGGGTTGAGAGTCAATTTTCTCAGCCAACTTCAAGTAGTCTGCATGGTCATCGTGGCTATCCACGAGTTCTTCTTGTTCGACAGGTTCAACTGCCTGGCTTACTTGAATAGGCGCATCATCGACCGGTAAACCTTCCACTTCTTCTCTTACGTTTTCAGCAAGCGAAGGTGTTTCTACACGCGGTGATTCCACAATTGGTGTTTTCAATTGCCATTCCAATGTTTGTTGCACTGGTTTTGGAGCCTCTCCGCGATTTTCCTTACGTTTGAAGGACAAGTCTTCAATCGATTCAGGAATGCGTTGTACGCCTTGTATTGCCTCTCTAATGGCCTTTTGAATCACCTGTGAGAGTTCTTGTTCTTTACTGATTCGAACTTCTTGTTTCGTTGGATGCACGTTCACATCGACAAGTTGCACGTCCATTTCAATCGAAATAATCGTAATCGGGAATCGTCCCACCATTAAGGTTGAGCCGTATCCAAGTGTAATAGCCTTTGCGATTGCCATATTACGGATTGGTCGTCCATTAATGAAAATCGATAAGTAATTGCGGTTCGAACGTGTGAGTTCTGGCAGCGACGTATATCCTGACACTTTGAAATCTTCGTCTTCTCCATAAAATGGTAACATCTTACGAGCGTTCACTGGTCCAATATTGCCAGCGACTGCCTGCAATAAGTCTCCCTTACCAGAAGTTTGTAATAACAGATTGCCATCATTTTTTAAAATAAAGGCAATTTCTGGGTGACTAAGAGACGCCTTACTCACGACATCGGTAATGTGCGCTAATTCCGTCTGCAGTGTACGAACGAATTTCAACCGCGCCGGTGTGTTGTAAAACAAATCTTCAACAAGGAAAGTCGTTCCTTTTAACGGTGGAACGGTCTTCTCTTCTTTAATCTCACCAGACTCAATCTTTAACTCAACACCGCTGTCTTCTCCGGTAGAAGTCGTCAGCGTCACTTTTGAAACGGCCGTAATACTCGCCAAGGCTTCACCACGGAACCCAAGTGTACGGATTCTAAAAAGTTGTTCTGGCGAATAGAGTTTGCTCGTTGTATGACGTTTAATCGACATACGAGCGTCTTCTTTCGTCATCCCGATGCCATTATCTTGAATGCGAATTTTGCGAAGGCCACTCTCTTCGATTTCAATCTCAATACGAGTACTTCCAGCGTCAATCGCGTTTTCGAGTAATTCCTTTACCACAGACGAAGGACGTTCGATCACTTCCCCTGCTGCGATCTGGTTTGTCAGTAATGTACTTAATTCTTTAATTGTTCCCATACACTACTCACCCTTTTCCATTTGTTGCCATTTGTACAGGATATTCATTGCATCCATTGGCGTCATACTCATTAAGTTTAATCCTTTAAGCTCGTGAACCCATTCAGGCATGCTCTCTGTTTCTTCAAAGAGCGATACTTGTTCCACATAGGTGCTATTGTCACTTGCGGCCCCTTTAGCTTCTAAATGATTTAAAATCGTGCTCGCATTTTTCAACAGCTCTGTAGGAAGTCCAGCCAGTTTCGCCACATGAATCCCGTAACTCTTATCAGCAGGTCCTTCTAATACTTTATGCAAGAACACCACTTCGCCATTTTCTTCAACGGCTCCCACGTGCACATTGCGTAAATCTGCATATTTTTCGCTGAGTCTTGTTAACTCGTGATAGTGCGTTGAGAATAATACTTTCGCTGTTAAATGCTCGTGAATATACGTGATGATGGCTTCAGCAAGCGCCATTCCATCATATGTAGCCGTTCCACGTCCGATTTCATCAAACAATAGCAAGCTTGTTTCGTCTGCGTTTCGAAGCGCGTGGTTTGTCTCCATCATCTCTACCATGAACGTACTTTGACCAGAAATTAAATCATCGGCCGCTCCGATACGGGTAAAGATTTTCGTGAAGACAGGAATCGTTGCATTCTTAGCAGGTACAAAACATCCGATTTGCGCTAAGATCACACAGAGCGCTAATTGTCTCATGTAAGTTGATTTACCGGACATATTCGGCCCAGTAATCAGAAGAATATGCTCGTCTGGGCTCATTGAAATGCTATTTGGAACATAGGTTGATTGTCCCATGACCTTTTCAACAACAGGATGGCGGCCATCCTCAATCCAGAGTCGACGGTTCTTCATTGAAATCGTAGGCTTCACTAGGTGATAACGTTCGCTCACTACACTGAAGGCTTGTAAGACGTCGATGGTTGCGACAGTTTTCGCTAATTGTTGCAGCTGAGCCGTATAGTGTTTCAC
Source organism: uncultured Granulicatella sp. (assembly GCA_934193545.1). Lineage (GTDB taxonomy): Bacteria > Bacillota > Bacilli > Lactobacillales > Aerococcaceae > Granulicatella. The sequence continues at coordinate 29,864 of CAKPVL010000008.1, forward strand.
CTGTTCACGCACTTCTACGAATAATTGGTATTCGAGGGCGCTTGATTTCTCTTCCGCTTCTAAAATCAGCGTTTCTTTTTCTTTTAATTCCGGCGTAATAAAACGTTCCGCATTCGCCAGCGTTTGTTTACGCTCATAGCGGCTACTATCGAGTTTCGATAGATTTGATTTCGTTACTTCGATATAGTATCCAAACACTTTGTTAAAACTAATCTTCAATGAACTGATGCCTGTTTGCTCACGTTCTTGTTGTTGCAATGCGGCAATCCATTCTTTTCCGTGTTTCATCGTGTCGCGGTACGTATCCAGCGTCGCGTTATACCCTGAACGTATAATATTTCCATCTGAAATCGTTAGCGGCGCATCCTCGTCGATGGCACGGTCGATTAAATCATATAACTCAGGAATATCGAATAAGTTTTCTCCAAGAGCAGTCCATTCCTCAGAGTCCAAGCTATCGACAATCGATTTAAAGATTGGTACTTGTCCAAGTGTTTGTTTTAATTGCAAGAGGTCACGCGCATTCGCTGTTCCAAAGGATACTTTCCCAACGATACGTTCTAAATCGTACACACGCTTCAATGTTTCGATAAAGTCTGTACGTTCAAAGTAATGTTGGTTCAATGTTTCCACTAGCGCATGGCGTTTTTGAATCGCTCCTTCTAGTACAAGTGGTTTTTCAAGCCACTGTTTAAGGAGTCGTCCCCCCATCGCAGTTTGCGTCTCGTCTAAGAACCAGAACAGCGACCCATGTTTTTGGTTGGCACGAATGGTCGTTGTTAATTCTAAGTTACGTTTTGTCTCATAATTCATTGAGAGATAGAACTCGCTTTGGTACGCTTGCGCCTTTTGTAAGTGCGAGAAGCTTCTCTTTTGAGTGAGTTTCAAATAACTCAAAAGATTTTGCACGCATCGGATAGAAGCTTCATCTTCTAGTTCTGAGACTAAGTCTGTGCAGTCTTCGGCATTAATTTCATCTTTTTCAATTGTTGAAATCAAGATTTGCATGCTTGTAAACAGATGGCGAAGTTCTTCTGTCACATCGCTATCGACAAGAACAACTTCACGACACATCAAGCTTGAGCATTCACTGCGCACTTCTTCCAAGTTTTCGAGTTGTGTCACTTTTAATTCCCCTGTTGACACATCCACATACGACAGTGCAAATCGTTTCCCAACAAGCGGTAAAATCGACACTAAGTAATGGTTTTGATTTTGCGCTTGGTATTCTGTATACGTCCCTGGAGTCAAGACTTGTACAACGTCTCGCTTCACCATTCCCTTTGTCAATTTTGGATCTTCCAACTGCTCACAGATGGCTACTTTCTTTCCAAGTTCAATCAGCGTTTTAATATATTCTTTTGCGGCATGATGAGGAACCCCACACATTGGAATTGGGTCCTCTGCATTTTTATTTCGACTGGTTAGTGTAATTTCGAGAAGTCGTGCTGCTTCAATCGCATCATCATAAAACAATTCATAGAAATCACCTAGTCGATAAAACAATAAGCAATCAGGATACTTTTCTTTAATCGAAAAATACTGTTGCATCATCGGTGTGTGTTTCGTTTTTTGTGGCATTTCTGACTCTCTTTCTAATCTTTTTATTCAAAAAATGGTGCATCTGGCGTAATGCGAATCGGTTGAATCGATTTCGCTTTCCCTGTTTTATCATCAATATCAATCAAACAAGCACTTAGCTGGCCTTCATCGTCTTCAGCCACTTCAAATCGTGCTGGTAATTGATTGAGGAACTTCGTAATAATAATATCGCGTTCCATTCCGAGAATTCCGTTATACGGACCTGTCATTCCCACATCACAAAGGAAGGCTGTCCCTTGTGGAAGAACGCGGGCGTCGTTTGTAGGCACATGTGTATGTGTTCCAACGATGGCCGAAACCTTCCCGTCCAAGTACCAAGACAATGCTTGTTTCTCACTGGTTACTTCGGCGTGGAAATCGATAAAGATAATCGGTGTTCTCTTTCTAGCTTCTTCAATAGCCTCTGTAATTTTTGCAAAAGGATCGTCCAATGTATTCATAAAGACACGGCCTTGTAAGTTAATCACGGCCACCTCTTTATCGTTACATTTTACATAAACGATTCCTTTTCCTGGAACGCCTGCTGGATAGTTCAGCGGTCGTACCATTTTTGTGGCATCTTCAATGAAATCAAAAATCGCTTTGTTATCAAAGGCATGATTTCCAAGCGTTACAACGTCTGCACCAGCCTGCAATAACTCCTTATAAATCTTCTCCGTAATTCCTTTTCCATGAGCTGCATTTTCCCCATTAATCACGGTGATTTGTGGTTTATATTTTTTCTTTAATTTTGGGACGTATTGTGCGACCATCTCTCTTCCAAGAGAACCGACAACATCGCCAACAAATAATAATTTCATAAAAGTGCCTCTTTCTAAATCAATGTAGCTCTATTTTACCATAAAATAAGGCTAGAAAATACCTAGATACAACTCTATACTAGGTAGCTTCAATTAACATATATGTTAATTTTTACATCACTTGTAATAACACCATATAAATGACCGTTGGGACAAAGATACTGAGCAATGTATTTTCCTTCCACCATTGCAACAAGACGACAATCGCGACGGCAATGAGTTCAGGTATTCCAAATGGTGCGTTTATAAACGAAATATCCTTCAAGCAATAAACGACTAGAATCGTAATAATGGCTTGTGGAAGGACCGCAGAAATAAACTGCATGTGGTTCGATAAGTTCGTTTGATTACGGAGTACTAGAAATGGGAATAAGCGAATCGCAAAAGTCACGACTCCACTAGTAATAAGAGCAAGTAAAATGTACGTATTACTCATTTTCTTCCTCCTTCATTTGTAGTTTCTCACGTTCAAAAATGGCAATTAAGCCAATCATCGTTGTCGCTAACGCGCACACAAGGAAATATTGTTTTCCAACAAGAATTAACCAGAAAATCGCGCTAATTCCCCCGATAATAAACGGGAAGTAACGGTCGGCCTTCTTCAATTGATTTACGAGAATCACAACAAAGAGCGCCGTCATTGAAAAATCGATTCCCTTTGTTGAAAACGGAAGAAATTCCCCGATGACAACTCCAATAATCGTCCCAAGAACCCAATAGCAATGGTTCAACAGTCCGACATAAACCATCACTTGTTCACTATCTTCTCTCTTCGTTTGTTTCATCCCTACTAATAGCGAGAAGGTTTCATCTGATAAGGCGAAGATTAAATAAAATGCCTTCCACCCTAGTTTTTTAAATTCATCAATAAAGCTAACGCCGTAAAATAACATTCTAGCATTAATAAACAATGTCATTACTGCAATCATCCAAAAGCTCATCCCTGCGCTCATAAATGAGACAAGGGCAAATTGCATGGATCCTGCATATACAAATACACTTGAAAAAATAGAAGCCCATGCTGGAAATCCTTCTTGTGACATCAAGAGTGCAAATGCAATTCCTAAAAAGATATACCCGAAACAGATGGGTAAACTAATCTTAAATGCTTGTTTCAATTCGTTCATACATTCTCCTAAAAACAAAAAAAGATTGAAAGCCTGATATACCAGACCTTCAATCTCTTATTTTAACTTATTTTTATAAAGATTTAAATGTATTCACTACATTTTCTACAGTGAAGCCTAATGTTTCCATGACTTTATTTCCGTTACCTGATAAACCGAAGCGGTCAATCGTCACAGTAGCACCATCTAAACCAACGTATTGACCCCATCCGAAACTTGCGCCCATTTCAACGGCAACACGTTTACGAACATCGCTTGGTAATACTGATTCGCGGTATTCTTTAGGTTGTTCTTCGAATAAGTTCATGGATGGCATTGAAACAACAGATACATCAATTCCTTCTTCTGCAAGAACTTTTTGCGCTTCAATGGCAAGAGCCACTTCAGAACCTGTCGCAATCAAGATACCTTCAGGAGTATCGCATTTTTGTGGGCTAACCACATATGCCCCACGTTTAACCCCTTCATAAGCTAATTCTTGTGAGTGCTCTAGAACTGGTAAGTTTTGACGTGAGAATACGAGTACTGATGGACGGTCTTTTGTTTCTACAGCCACTTTCCAAGCAGCAGATACTTCGTTACCGTCAGCAGGACGAATCACGTTTAAGTTTGGAGTTGCACGGAACGCAGCCAATTGTTCGATTGGTTCATGCGTTGGTCCATCTTCCCCAACTGCAATAGAGTCATGTGTATACACATAGATTGCTGGTAAGTGAGAAATCGCTGCAACACGCATTGCTGCTTTTAAGTAATCTGCAAATACAAAGAATGTACCTCCGTATACACGGTTACCACCATGAAGAAGCATACCGTTCATCGCAGCTCCCATTGCAAATTCACGAACCCCAAACCAGATATTTCTTCCACCGTAATTTTCGTGTGAGAAGTCGCTGTCTGCTTTATTCATTGTGTTGTTTGATGATGAAAGGTCCGCAGATCCACCCCAGAGGAATGGAATGTGTTTTCCTAATTCTTGAATCGCAGCTTGGCTTGTTACACGAGAGGCCATTGCTGGGCTGCCAAATTCATATGAAGGTAACACTTTTTCTAAGTCGACTTCAATGTTTTCTGCAAAGCTATCTTCGAATTCTTTTGCAAGTTCTGGATAAGCTTGTTTATAGCCTTCGAATACTTCTTTCCATTCGTTGTAGTCATTTTCACCCGTTTGAACTAATAATTTGTCGAAACGGTGTTGCACTTCTTCTGGCACTTCAAATGGGCCAAATTCCCATCCATAGTTTGCTTTTGCTTCTGCAATACCGTCAGGTCCTAAAGGAGCCCCGTGAACTTTATTAGTTCCTTGGTTTGGAGCACCGTACCCAATAACGGTTTTTACTTCGATAATCGTTGGTTTTTCTTTTTGGCATTGTGCTTCTTCGATAGCTTCAGCGATTTCGTCTAAGTCATTTCCATCTTCAACACGTAAATAGTTCCAACCTAATCCTTTGAAGCGTTTCTTCACGTCTTCAGTAAATACTTTATTTAAAGGTCCATCTAAACAAATATCGTTTGAATCGTATAACACGATTAATTTATTTAATTTCAATGTTCCGGCTAGAGATGCTGCCTCATACGAAATACCTTCCATTAAGTCCCCGTCACCACATAATACATAAGTGTGGTGGTCAACTACTGGGTAGCCTTCACGGTTGAATTTTGCAGCTAGGTGTGCTTCAGCCATGGCCATCCCAACAGCGTTAGCGAACCCTTGGCCAAGAGGACCCGTTGTTGCATCTACCCCATCCGTGTCGTGTACTTCAGGGTGTCCTGGTGTTTTACTTCCAAGTTGACGGAAGTTTTTCACATCTTCAATCGATAAGTCATAACCTGATAAATGCAATAAGGCATATAACATTGCAGATCCATGACCTGCTGATAATACAAAGCGATCGCGATCGACCCAAGTAGAACGTTTTGGGTTTACTTTCAAATATTTAGACCAAAGTACATAAGCCATTGGTGCCGCACCCATTGGTAGTCCAGGGTGTCCTGAATTCGCAGCTTGAATCGCATCCATACTTAGTGTACGAATCGTATTCACTGCAAGTTGATCGGTTTTATCAAACATACAATCACTCCTTAAATATTTTTTCCTTAATCGGAACTTACTCTTCTATTTTACTAATCCAAGACTCCTTTTGCAACCGTTATTTTTATGATAAATAAAACATAGTAAACCCTTGCAAAATACATATTTCCTTCACGGGTTCCACATATTTTTTGTAACCAAAAAAGGCTGAAATTTTCAGCCTTCTCTCATCTATTCTGCGTCTCGGTTATGCAATCCTTTTTCTTTTTGAATCGCTTTTAGTTTATCTGGAGTCACGTCATTTCCTTCTTCATCGACGATTTTTAATCCTTCGATGTGGTTACGCATGCCTCCACGAAATGCTTCTAAATACTCTTGACGTAAGAGTTGTTGTTCTTTTTCTTCCGTTGGAGTTAATTTTCCTTCTTTTTTCTTTTTCGCTAATTCATTAATACGGTTTAATTTTTCTTCTGATAACATTTTTGTCATTCCTTTCCTTGTCTTCGTCTCCTAGTGTAGCACGAGACAACATTTTTTCCTAAAAATCTGATTAACATACGAACATTTGTTTGATTTCTGTTTACAAAGTGTGTTACACTAGTCTCAAAGAAGGAGATGTTCCGATGACAAATTTAAAAGATTCTAGACAATTAGATGTATTACAGTTTATTTATAAAGAAGTTCAAGAGCACGGTTATCCGCCAACAGTGCGTGAAATTTGTAACGCCGTTCAGCTTTCTTCGACTTCAACCGTTCATGGTCACTTATCAAGACTTGAGAAAAACGGCTTAATTCAACGTGACCCAAGTAAACCACGTGCAATCGAATTAACGATGGCTGGACTCAAAGCAATCGGCGCTAAATCAACAGCGATTCCAATGCTTGGTGTGGTTACAGCCGGTGAACCAATTCTCGCTGTAGAAGAAGCAAGTGACTTCTTCCCTATTCCACCAGACTTGCAAAACGATGCCGATGACTTATTCATGCTTCGTATTAAAGGGGACAGTATGATTAATGCTGGGATCTTCGATGGCGATTCTGTCATTGTCCGTAAACAATCAACTGCCTCAAATGGTGAAATCGTCATTGCGATGACTGAAGAAGACACTGCAACTTGTAAGAGATTCTATCTTGAAAGCGACCATGTGCGCCTAGAGCCAGAAAACGACACAATGGACCCTATCATCTTACCGAACTGTACGATTTTAGGAAAAGTGGTTAGCTTATACCGCAGTCGTATTTTCTAAACCAAACGAAAACCTCCGTCCAATCATGGACGGAGGTTATTTTATTGCATTAAGCTTTTAACGTTACTTTTCCTATTTCTGATTTTCCTTCAACAGCACCTTCTGTAGCTACCACAATAGATTCCACTTTATCCATATTCGTAAAGAGAACCATCATCGCTGTATCTTTCCCCGCTTCTTTTAGCGCTTCTAGGTCCACAGTCGATAATACTGTATTTTCATCCACCTTTTGGCCAACCGTTGCTGTCGTTTCAAAGGGACCTCCTTTTAATTCAACCGTATCGATTCCCATATGAACAAGCACTTCTAATCCACCAGCAGTTTGAATACCAACCGCGTGAAGCGTTGGGAATACATTCACGACTTCCCCTTTTACTGGAGAAGTAATCACACCACTTGCTGGAATAACCGCAAATCCGTCTCCCATCATCTTCCCTGCGAACACTGGATCATTCACTTGTGTAATGGGAACAATTTCTCCGCCTGCTAGTGCAAATACTGGTACTTCTTTTTCTACTTGATTCTTTTTAAAAAATCCAAACATTTTATCGTCTCCTTATTCTGGTTGAATGGCATGTAATGTATTTGAGAAAATCGAGCGTTTGCGTTCCTTATCGATTTCCTTGTAGTAACTATATAAAATATCGACAATGACAAGTACTGGGAATTGCGGTGTAATTGCCGTTCCTTGTTCTAAGGCGTTCTTCATCGCAATCAGCACTAATTCATCACAATCCTGTTGCAGCTCTTCACTCTTCTTAGAAGTAATCAGAACGGTTTTGGCTCCTTGTTGCTTGGCAATATTCACGGCATTCACAACACTCTCATTGGCCGACACCGTAATTCCAATCACAAGGCAATCCTCATCAACTAACACGCGGTTCATCAGCATCGTATGTAAATCCGTAATCGCCTCGCAAATCATCCCGAGTCGCATAAAACGAAACTTCATCTCCAGCGCTGCTAGGCCTGAACTTCCTTGACCGTATATATACACGCGTTTGGCCTTGCTGAGCATGTCGCACACATGAATCAGCTGTGCTTCATTGATGAGCGAGAAGGATTTGGTTAAGAGGTCTGCATAATCGTCTAACACAATTTTGGTTAAATCATTATGCAAGTTGCTCTCTTCTTGCTTTCCTTTTTGATAATCATAAATAAACTGTCTGTATCCTTTATAGCCACACTTTTGAGCAAATCGTGTTAAGGATGGAATCGATACGAATAATCGCTTGGACACTTCTTGCGCGGATAACGATTCATTTTCTGGAATCACACCCAAGAAATATTTCGCAATCGTTTTTTCAATCGGCGTCAAAGTATCATAAATCGATTCGATCATCGGTGCTACTTTTTTCTCAAATGACAACATAACCTTTTCCCCTTTGCATTGCTAGCTTCATTATAGCACAGGTTCCGGGAAAGATTTTGCCTTTTTTCAAAAAATAAAAGATGGACTAATCTTTAAGACCAGTCCATCTCAAAAGGTGTTTTTACTGACTAGTCGTCTACACCTAAAATTTCGTTAATATTGTTCTTATAAAGGATTGCTTTCGCACCGTAAATGGCTTGAATACCACCTTTAACTTCTAAGACATCTACAGCACCGATATCTTTCAACGTTCCTTTATTGACTTTTTCAACATCTTTAACAGCTACACGTAAACGAGTGATACAAGCATCCACGTCTTCGATATTTTCTGCTCCACCTAGAGCTTCGATAATACGAACACTATCTTGTTTCAAGCTGTCGCGTGTTTCAACAACTGGTTTATCATCTGATAATAAATCATCTTCAATACGTCCTGGAGTTGCTACATTGAATTGAGTGATGAACCATCTGAATACAACATAGTATAGACCACTCCAGATTAAACCAAATGGAATTTGTAATAACCAGTTTGTCTTATCGTTACCTTGTAATACCCCGAATAATGTGAAGTCGATAACCCCACCAGAGAATGTATTACCAATAGAGATATTTAGAATATCTGCAATGAAGAAACTTACCCCATCAAGGAATGCGTGAACAACATATAATACTGGACTTACGAATAAGAACATGAATTCGATTGGTTCTGTAATACCAGTGATAAATGAAGTTAATGCAACCCCTAAGAATAAACCAGCGTATTTTTTACGACGATCTTTTGGCACACAGTGATACATTGCTAAGCAGGCAGCTGGAAGACCGAACATCATTGTTGAGAAACGACCAGCGAAGAAACGAGTTCCTTCAGTAAATAAACCTACGTGGTTAGGATCTGCTAATTGTGCAAAGAAGATTTTTTGTGCCCCAGCGACTGTTTGACCAGCTACGACTTCAACCCCACCTAGTTCAGTAAACCAGAACATTGGATAAATCATATGGTGTAATCCGACTGCACCACATAAACGCATTAAGAATCCATATAAGAATGTACCAATAGGACCCGCTTGTGAGATATATCCACCAGTTGAAACTAATAATTGTTGGAATGGTGGCCATACTACGAAGAAGATAGCCCCAACAAAGATAGCTGCAAATGAAGTTACGATTGGTACAAAACGGCTACCACCGAAGAATCCAAGAACTTGTGGTAATTGAATATTGTTGTAGCGGTTATGCAACCAAACTGCAATTGCCCCTACTACGAGAGCTCCGATAACCCCAGTATCAATAGAAGCATCTTTACCCATATATAATCCTACAAGAGCTTTGATAGTTGCAGTCATTACTAAGTAACCAGTTACCCCAGCAAGTGCTGCAGTCCCTTTGTCACGTTTTGCTAGACCGATACATAAGCCCACACAGAGAAGAAGTGAAAGGTTTGCAAAGACAACTTCCCCTGCTTGGCTCATTACTTTAAAAATTGCTTGTAATACTTCGTTATTTAATACAGGATATGTTGCCACAGTTACCGGGTTGGATAAAGCTCCACCAATCCCTAATAACAAACCTGCTGCCGGTAAAATGGCAATCGGCAACATAAAGGCCTTCCCAATTTTTTGTAAAAATTTAAACATATGGTTTTCCCCCTTAACTATAAATCAGTGATGTTTAATCTTTTCCTACTTGTTGAATCGCATCAACAAATTTTTTTGTGATGAGTTGTGGACGAGTAATCGCTGAACCGACAACGACACTATACGCACCTAACTCAAGCACACGTTTCACCTTTTCAGGTGTATCGATATTGCCTTCTGCAATAAGTGGATGTTTGATTCGTTCTAACACTGTTCTCAAGATTTCAAAGTCATTTGCTTCAATTTTGTCGCCTTTACTTTGTTTGGTGTACCCTACTAAAGTACTTCCGATAAAATCAAAACCAAGTTCATCAGCATGAATCATTTCGTCTACTGTCGAACAGTCTGCCATCAATAATTGATCTGGATATTTTGCTCTAATTTCATGATAGAAATCATCAAGCGTTTGTCCATTTGGTCGAGTCGATGTAGTAGCATCCAGAGCAATAATCTCTGGTTTCACCGTCATCAATTCGTCAATTTCTTTCATCGTAGCGGTAATAAAGACGTCGGCATCATCATAATCACGTTTAATAATTCCAATAACTGGTAAATCGACAGCCTCTTTAATCGCTTTGATGTCAATCACTGAATTGGCACGAATTCCTTTTGCTCCTCCTTCCTGTGCAGCAACTGCCATACGAGCCATAATATAATCACTATGTAATGGTTCATGCGGCAATGCTTGGCATGATACAATTAATTGACCTTGTAATCTCATAAACAGCCTCCTTCTATTTTAGTAAAACCCTTACATTTTTAGTATACTCACCTTAGAAAACATTTTCAATATTACGTTTATTTTTAGTAACTACTTTCAGAATCAGGTACAAATCACTGAACTATCACACTTTTATAGAAATTACTTTCATCAAAAAAGCCAATCTTGTAAGAACAAGATTGGCTTTTCGTTACATTTTTATCAGTTGATGCTTGAACGCATAAATCGTTGCTTGCGTTCTGTCCTCTACTCCTAATTTTGAGAGAATATTCGATACGTGCGTCTTCACAGTCTTCAGCGTGATAAACAACTCATCTGCAATTTCTTGGTTGGATTTTCCTTGTGCGATTAAGAGTAACACTTCTAATTCACGCTGCGTTAAATCTTCGTGTAAGAAATGCTGTTGCTTCATCTGAATACGATTCACGAGTTTATCTGTGACTTGTGGCTCAAACACACCATCTCCATTATACGTATCTCGGATGGCTTTTGCGATTTGAGAAGCAGAAGCTGTTTTTAAGATATAGCTCTTTGCTCCGGCATTGATGGCTGGAAAGACTTTCTCATCATCAATAAAGCTCGTTAAGATGATAATTTTCGCTTCTGGCCACTTTTCAAGAATTTCCTTTGTCGCCTCAATGCCATCCATCTCAGGCATCACAAGGTCCATCAGAATAATATCTGGTTTTAAGGACAGTGCTTTTTCTACACCTTCTCGGCCATTTTTGGCTTCATCCATCACTTCGATGTCATCTTGCATCGATAGATACGAAGAAACGCCTAGTCGTACCATTTCGTGATCGTCTACTAGTAATACATTAATCATTGTTCATCCTCCATGTGACGACTGAGCGGAATCTTGATTTCAATTGTCGTTCCTTGATTTGGGAAGCTGACAATTCTCACCTGTCCACCGAGCCCTTGCACTCTTTCTTTCATATTATTAATTCCATAGCTTCCTGGAAGAATTTCCTCGCTATTAAATCCAACCCCATTATCCTCTATCTTAAAGAGAACCGTGGAGTCTAGTTGTCGTAAATACACTTCTAAAGTTGTTGCGTGTGAATGACGCAATGTATTCGATAGAAGTTCTTGGGCAATTCTGAAGAGATGGTCTTCGACGCCTTCAGGAAGTTTCACGTCTTCGATATCCCAATGAATCTTCATTTGTACTTTCGTTTGTAATTCGATGAGTAATCCTTCGATACCAGATTTCAACGATTTACTTTCTAGTGAAATTGGGCGTAAGTGAAGAAGCAATGCGCGCATCTCTGATTGTGCTTGAGAGAGAACATGTTCAATCATCTTCAATTGTTTTTGTTCTTTTTCATCAAACTTATCTGCACGTTCGTTTAAGGCGGAAATCATCATCATCGCCGCAAAGAGCTGCTGGCTCACAGAATCATGTAATTCGCGAGCGATACGGCGTCTCTCTTCTTGAATGACTTGTTCTTTTGTCTCAGTCCCTAAGAACTGTGGTTTGCTTCCTAATTGCTGTACTTCTAATGATAATTTTTCTAATCGTTCTGAAAGTGCAGCTGTTTGTTCGTAGAAATCATTTAAGTCTACAACTGTTGCTTCCATAATCCAATTTGGGCTATCTTCTTCTTTTACAAGTCTATGCTTGGCCTTTTGAATCATGAGTAACTGCTCACCGATTTTACGCTCAGCTTGACGATTTAAAATCAACATCGCGGCAGCTGTCACAAAACCAAAGAATAAAATCAATAATAGAAAGAGTGTAATCGTCCCAAGAATCTCTTGAATACTTAATGTCTCTACTATTTCATAGCGAATCCATCTGCGGAATAGGAATAGGAAAACGGTACTAACAAAGCTGTACACTGCTGAATAAAGCATCCAGCTTTTAACGAGGCGTTGCTTCATGCTTCAATCACCTCAATTTTCCCAGCGACAATCGTTGTATAAATCTTAATCTTCTTCGTGCTACGATTGTATCCTGAACTATATAACTGAATGGATTCATTACTTAATGCGTATGTTTGGCCTTCAAATTCCACTTGTCCACCGAATGCATGATGATGAATCATCACACCGACTCCGTACGGCACTAGAATTCGAACACGACCAAATCCTTTTCGAATGACGATCACATTTTCCTTGGCAGGAAGAATCGTATTTCCTAAGTCGATAATGGTATCTCCTACAAGCTGTCCTGCATTGATATCATTCCATTCATATGGTTCGTTCCCCACTTCTTGATTTCCAAACCAATCATAGCGATGGATTTCTCCAGGTGACGGTGTATCTTCGTGAGATTCAACGAAAATATATTCTTGTCGGCCCTTTTTCGAAAACATTCCTGATAAAGAAGCAACCGAGAAATTATCTTTAGTAAAGAATAACAGGAGCAATGCCCCAATCATCCCTAGCCAAATACCCGCAGTAGATAGAAGCGGTAAAATGATAAAGAGTGCCCCAAAGCACATTCCACTATTTCTTAAAAATTTAACACGTCGAAAAACAATAAAACTGAACATTGTAATAGCGACCCCAATTGAAAAGAAGATGAAGAGGCCCAATTTTGAAGTCATTTCAATAGCGGAGACAATCACTCCCATTAATAGTACAATTAGTATTCGTTTCAGTTTATTCATCTTCTCACCTCCGTTACAGGTATTAGTATACCATCTTCTCACGTTCAATCCTATCATGAATCAAAAATGAATCCATCAGACTTAAGGATGAAATTAAACGGTTCTATAATTTTTAGGGTTGATGGAGATTTTCCACCAACCCTATTTTAGTGTATACAAAAAGGCCAACATCCAT
>CAKPVL010000009.1 GCA_934193545.1 uncultured Granulicatella sp.
TATATTGCTGCTGTTTCAACAAAATCAGACTTAGAACGTACAGAGCTTTCTAAAGAAAAAACAGGGGTATTCACTGGTGCATATGCGATTAACCCAGTAAACGGTAAAGAAATTCCAATCTGGATTGCAGACTATGTATTAAGTACTTATGGTACAGGTGCGATTATGGCTGTTCCAGCTCACGATGAACGCGACTACGAATTCGCTAAAGTCTTTGGATTAGACATCATTCCAGTCATCGAAGGCGGAAACGTCGAAGAAGAAGCATACACTGGTGACGGTGTGCATATTCATTCAGATTTCCTAGATGGATTGAATAAAGCGGATGCGATTGCAAAAATGAATGAATGGTTAGAAGAACATGGCGTAGGTGCAGCTAAAGTAAGCTATCGTCTACGCGACTGGTTGTTCTCACGCCAACGTTATTGGGGTGAACCAATTCCAGTTATCCATTGGGAAGACGGTACTATGACAACTGTTCCTGAATCAGAATTGCCATTAGTATTACCAAAAACAGATAAAATTCGTCCTAGTGGTACAGGTGAATCACCACTGGCTGCAATTGAAGACTGGCTTTATGTCACAGACCCTGTAACAGGTAAGAAGGGTCGTCGTGAAACAAATACAATGCCACAATGGGCAGGAAGCTCATGGTACTTTGTACGTTATGTTGATCCCCATAACAAAGAAAGACTTGCAGATCCTGAGAAAGTAAAACAATGGTTACCAGTTGATTTATATATTGGTGGTGCAGAGCATGCCGTTCTTCACTTACTATATGCTCGTTTCTGGTATAAAGTGTTATACGATTTAGGCGTTGTTCCAAACAAAGAACCATTCCAAAAATTATTTAATCAAGGAATGATTCTTGGTGAAGGTAACGAGAAAATGTCTAAATCAAAAGGGAATGTTGTAAACCCTGACGATGTTGTTCGCGAATATGGTGCTGATACATTACGTGTTTATGAAATGTTCATGGGACCACTTGACGCATCGATTGGTTGGAGTGAAAAAGGACTTGAGGGTAGCCGTAAGTTCTTAGACCGCTTCTGGAGATTGATGATTGACGACAATGGTAAGATGCGTGACCGTATCACAAAACTAAATGATGGTAAATTGGATAAAGTGTACCATCAAACAGTGAAGAAAGTGACAGAAGACTACGAAGAGTTGCATTTCAATACTGCAATCTCTCAAATGATGATTTTCGTTAACGAAGCTTATAAAGTAGACGCATTGCCATTCGATTACATGAAAGGTCTTGTACAATTGATTGCGCCATTAGCACCACATATGGCTGAAGAAATCTGGAGTAAATTCGGATTTACAGAATCAATTAGCTACGAACCATGGCCAACTTACGATGAATCTAAATTAGTGGAAGACGAAGTTGAAGTGATTTTCCAAGTCAATGGAAAAATTAAAGCACGCGTAATGGTTCCTACAAATGCAGACGCTGCAGCTCTTGAAGCACTTGCAAAAGAGCATGATTCAGTGAAATCTGCCATCGAAGGAAAAACAATCCGCAAAGTGATTGCTGTTCCAGGACGTTTAGTAAACATCGTTGCGAACTAATGGAATTTGAAAGGATAGTAGAATGATTTATTTTGATAATGGCGCAACAACGAAAATTTATGATGATGCATTAACGAGCTATGTTCAAGTTAGCCAAAAGTTCTTCGGAAATCCATCGAGCTTACACCAATTAGGAGTCGATGCCTTTCAAGTGTTGACCAAAGCTAGAGCACAAGTAGCTAGTTTATTATCAGTTCAACCTGAAGAGATTTTCTTCACCTCAGGCGGAACTGAATCGAATAACTGGGCGATTAAAGGAACAGCTCTAGAAAAATCTGTATTTGGGAAGCATATCATTACAACAAAGATTGAACATCCTTCAGTCATTCAAACGTGTAAGCAATTAGAACGCTTTGGGTTTGAAGTAACGTACTTAGATGTCGATTCTAATGGGATTGTAAATGTAGACCAATTAAAAGAGAGCCTTCGTAAAGATACGATTCTAGTAAGTGTGATGGCTGTCAATAATGAAGTCGGAGCAGTTCAACCGATTGCTGAAATTGCTAAAGTACTTGAGGAATACCCATCGATTCATTTTCATGTGGACGCTGTTCAGGCAGTGGAACGCGCAAGTCAGCTCCTTGCCATTGGACGTATTGACTTATTGAGCCTTTCTGCGCATAAATTCCATGGACCAAGAGGCGTTGGGATTATGTATAAGAAATTTGGACGAAAGATTCAAGCGCTCTTAACAGGTGGTGGACAAGAAAAAGGGGAACGTAGTACAACGGAAAACCTTCCAGGAATTGTAGCTACAACAAAAGCTCTTCGAATGGCTTTAGAAGAAAAGTCTGTTACGGGGGAACTTCGTAGCCAACTATGGAAAGAACTTGCAACAAAACCTGAAATCCGCATCTTCTCGCCGGAAGATGGAGCGTCTCATGTATTATGCTTTGCCATTAAAGGCGTTCGTGGAGAAGTCGTTGTTCATGCTTTTGAAAATCATGGCATTTATATTTCTACGACTTCTGCTTGTTCAAGTAAAAAAGCAGATTCATCTAGTACGCTTTACGCGATGGATGTGCCAACTGAATGGGCGACAGGAGCTGTTCGTGTAAGCTTCTCAAACGACAATACAAAAGAAGAAGTAGAACAGTTTATAAAGGTTCTGCATCAGTTAATGAAACAATTTTCGTTTTTAAAATAAAAGGAGGAAATCGTTGAAAACTAGAATTTTGATTCGCTATGGTGAACTTTCTACAAAGGGTAGAAACAAAAAAATGTTCACTCAAAAATTAGCGTCAAATATAAAAAAAGCCTTAGTAGATTTTCCTCAGGTAAAGGTGATTCCTGATTATGACTTTATGTATTTAGATTTACATGAAGCGCCTGAAGAAGCTGTTATCGAAAAGGTAAAACCAATTTTTGGGATTCAATCTATTTCGCCAGTATATATTGTTGAAAAAGATATGGAAGTGGCTAAAAAAGTTGTTCTCGACTTATTAAGCCAAGAGGACCTTGAAGGAAAAACATTTAAGATTATGACAAGACGCTCGGATCATACATTCGAGATGGATACGAATCAAATCAACTTGTTTTTAGGGGATGCTGTTCTTGAAGCATTTCCAGACATCAAGGTTCAATTAAAACAACCAGATATTACAGTTCGTATCGATGTACGCCGTGAACACTTAATGGTGAGTCTTAAGACAATCCAAGGAGCAGGAGGACTTCCTGTTGGTACAAGTGGTCGCGTGATGCTTATGCTATCAGGTGGGATTGATTCGCCAGTAGCAGGATATCTTGCGATGAAACGTGGGATGGAAATCCAATGCGTTCATTTTGCAAGCCCACCGTATACGAGCCCTCAAGCGCTAGAGAAAACAAAACTCTTAGCAGCTAAAATTGCTCGTTTTGGAGGAAGTATTCAATTTTTAACGGTACCTTTTTCAAGAATTCAAGAGGAAATCAAAAAGAGTGTACCAGAAGCATACTTAATGACAATTATGCGTCGTTTTATGCTTCGTATCACGGATCAACTTAGAGAAAATGCACGTGCTCTCGCGATTGCCAATGGGGAATCAGTGGGGCAAGTGGCTTCTCAAACATTAGATAGCATGGTGGCGATTAATGATGTCACAAATACACCAATTATTCGTCCAGTAGCTACAATGGATAAACTCGATATTATTAAAGTTGCAGAAGAAATTGATACATTCGAGTTATCGATTCAACCGTTTGAGGATTGTTGTACGGTATTTGCACCACCAAGTCCTAAGACAAAACCAAAACTCGAAAAAGCTCGTCAATATGAAGCACGTCTTGATGTAGAAGGGTTAATTAAAGAGGCTGTAGAGGGGACAGTGATTGAAGAAATTACTGCAAACTATACAACTCCAGTAGAAACAGCAAGTCAAGAGATTGACGATTTATTTTAAGATAAAAAGAAGCGATGCTATTCCGTTTGGAGTAGCATCGCTTTTTGTTGTTTTATTGGAAGTATTCTTTAAGCGCATTTGCAATACTTTTGGCGATATTTTGTTGATATTCTTCAGAAGAAATCACTTTGTTATCGCCTTGGTTGTTTAAGTATCCAAGCTCTAAAAGAATGGATGGTCGAGCATTATCACGTAGAACCATGAAGTTTTGGAATCTGCTTCCTTGATTCTTCAATGGAAGGTTTCGAGATAAGTATTTATTCACTGTCTGACTTAAGCTTTCACTCTTATCACTGTAGTAGTAAGCTGTTGTTCCGCTTGCGCTATCATCTTCAGACGAGTCGAAGTGAATACTAATAAATGCATTTGCATTATTTTTATTACTAATTTCAGCACGTTCAGCAAGTGAAACAGAAGTGTCGCTTGTTCTAGTTAAGATAACTTTTGCTCCCATTGCTTCGAGTTCTTTCTTCACAAGTAGAGCAGTTGTTAATGTATGGTCTGCTTCGTGTTTTTCACTGAAGTTTA
This sequence comes from uncultured Granulicatella sp., assembly GCA_934193545.1. Classification (GTDB taxonomy): domain Bacteria; phylum Bacillota; class Bacilli; order Lactobacillales; family Aerococcaceae; genus Granulicatella. The sequence goes on from CAKPVL010000009.1 coordinate 4,482, forward strand.
CAACAGCACCAGGATCTTCACCACCGTGCCCTGGATCGATGACAATTGTTGCATTCTTAATCCCTTGAGGAATCGTTTCATCCGTTTCGATTCCAGCAAAGTTTGTAGTCACAAGCCAGTAAGGAATATATCCGTATTTTCCATTACCAACAGATACTTTATAAAAATCGCCTTCGCGGTCTTCATACACAAATTGTGTTCCTTTATCTACCGTACCGATTAATTCGGAAGTGACGTTGGAAGCTGAGTAAATAGGTGTTTCTTTTAGTTTAGTAACAAACATCTTGTTAGAGTCAATTGTTGTTGGAAGACCAGCTTGTTTGTTGAGAATTTCTTGAATCAATTCAATCGCGTAGTTTGTAGAGTCGCTATCCACATAACCTTCTTTATCAAAGTAACGAACTTTTAAGACTTTATCGTTCAATTCTTCAATGAGGTAGAAGAGTTCACCATTAGGAATTGTTAAGAGAACTTTCGAATTTTCATCCTGTGTTTCGCGTAATTTCAATCCACCAGAAGCATATCCTTTCATCATCGTAGTAAGAAGGATATCTTTATCCTCGATATAGGCTACTTGATCGTCATATTGAACTTGAATCCAACCGTTGTCGAGTTTATGCAAGGCCAGCAAGTATTGGTTTTTCGTAATTTCACCAACTGGAATGCCTTTAGCATCCATCGTATGGTATACCTTTAACGCCTTATCGCTTGTATTGACTGCGAATTCTACAATTCTATTTTTAACCACTGTAGATGTTTGAGTAGCCGTATTGCCACTATTCGTATCCGTATTTGCTTGGTGCGTATTTGCTTGCGGTTTTATTGTTGAACTTTCACTTACTAATGGATATGCGATGATCCACAGAAGTAGAAGAGAAACAAGAAAGCCCAGCAGTTGCTGTATATTTTTCTTCTTAAAGAATTTCAGTAATGAATCCATAAGGGCTCCTTTTTATTTGTATATTTCTTCCTTATTATACCAATAAAAGCGCTATTTGTGTATAAAAAATAGCTTACAGCTTGATTGCAGAAGAATTATTTTAGTAAAATAATAGAGAATAATGAAATATTTGGAGGATGATTATGTTAATTGGGTCTCACGTTTCGATGAGCGGAAAAGAAATGCTCTTGAATTCAGCAAAGGAAGCAGCAAGTTATAACGCAAATGTCATGATGGTTTATACAGGTGCTCCGCAAAACACAAGAAGAAAACCAATTGAAGAGTTAAATGTTGAAGCTGGGAAACAGTACATGAAAGAGCATGGCATTGAAGAAGTTGTCGTTCATGCGCCGTATATTATTAACTTAGCCAACACGACTAAAGAAGGTTATATTGATTTTGCTATCGAATTTTTAAAAGAAGAATTGAAGCGTGCAGAAGCAGTAGGGGCTACTCAAGTTGTTCTTCATCCTGGTTCTCATGTGGGTGCCGGTGTGGATGTTGGTTTAAACCAAATTATTTACGGATTAAATCAAGTGTTAACGAAAGACCAAAAAGTCCAAATCGCATTAGAAACAATGGCCGGAAAAGGAACAGAGCTAGCTCGTACCTTTGAAGAATTAGCACGTATTATCGATGGGGTTACTTATAATGAACATTTATCTGTAACGTTTGATACTTGCCACGTTCACGATGCAGGGTATGATATTAAACATGATTTATCAGGAGTATTAACTCATTTTGATAAAACAGTTGGCCTTGACCGTATTAAAGTCCTTCACGTAAATGATTCGAAAAATCCTGTTGGGGCTCATAAAGACAGACATGAGAACTTCGGATTTGGAGAAATTGGTTTCGACGCTTTGATGAACGTTATTAATGTACCAGAATTCAAAAACCTTCCAAAAATTCTTGAAACACCTTGGATTAAAGTGGAAGATAAAGTTCAAATTGCGCCATACAAAAAAGAAATTGAAATGATTCGTTCTGGAAAATTTGATCCAAACTGGGTTGAAGAGTTATTAAAACAAGAAAGAGGGAAGTAATATGCATTCACACGATCATTGCTGTGGTCACGACCACTCAGGTCATAAAGAAAATCATCATCATGACCATTCACATAATCATGTAGAAGAAGCGTTAGAAATCTTAAAAGAAGCGGGTTATAAACATACGAATAAACGCCAACGACTTGTTGAGATTTTAAATGATGCAAACCGTTACTTGTCAGCAAAGCAAGTGCAAGAATTGATTGCGCCTGAATTCCCACAATTAAGTTATGATACGATTTATCGTAATTTATATACTTTTGTACAATTGAATATTTTAGAAGAGACAGAGTTGAACGGAGAAAAACTATTTAGATTCCGTTGCCAAGCTCATGGCCATCATCATCATTTCATTTGCGAAAAATGTGGTAGCACAAGAGAGATTGATATGTGCCCAATGGATTTCTTTAAAGATCAATTAGAAGGATGCGAAATTCATTCACATCGTTTTGAAATTTTTGGTCTTTGCGAAAAGTGCGCGGCAAAAGCGTAATTTAAGGGTTTCCTAAAAAAGTTAAAAGAACCTTAGTAAAGTTGATTGACATTTTATGGAACCTTTCCTATAATAAAAAAAGGACATTTCGTTTGTTTGGTTATTCTATTCAAAAGAAAACAGTTACTTTTTATTGCTCGGAGGGAGGGAATAGGATATGTCAAAAACAGTTGTTCGTAAAAACGAATCACTTGATGATGCTCTTCGTCGCTTCAAACGTACTGTTTCTAAAACCGGAACTTTACAAGAGGCTCGCAAACGTGAGTTTTATGAAAAACCAAGTGTAAGACGTAAGAAAAAATCAGAGGCAGCTCGTAAACGCAAGTTCTAGTCAACTCTGTGTATCATAGACTATGTCAGGCTGGGGCTATTAGTCCCAGTCTTTTTTTATCAATCAAACGAAATCACAAGAATGGAGAGATTATAATGTCATTAAAAGAAACAATTAATAACGATATCAAAACAGCGATGAAAGCTAAGGATAAAGAAACATTAGCTGTATTACGTATGATTAAAACAGCGATTCAAGCTGCTGAAATTGACAAAAAATCAGATTTAACACCTGAAGAAGAATTAACAATTTTATCACGCGAAGCAAAACAACGTCGTGATTCTATTGTTGAATTCGAAAAAGCAGAACGCCAAGAATTAGTTGAAAAAACACAAGGCGAGTTAGCGATTGTTGAGAAATACTTACCAGCGCAACTTTCATTAGAAGAAGTGCAAGCGAAAATTGCTGAAATCGCTGAACAAGTTGGAGCAACAACACAAAAAGAATTTGGTAAATTAATGGGTGCCGTAATGCAAGCTCTTAAAGGTCAAGCAGACGGTAATGTTATTAAAGAACAAGTAAAAGCACACTTAAATAAATAAGTGTGGATTGGAGGATAACTGATTGGAAAATGAAACCGTAAAAGCAAGTGTTGAATTAAGCGATAATCCTCAATTAATTCAATTATTTGGTTCTCAAGATCAGAATATTCGTTTTATTGAAGAGTCATTTCAAGTACAGATTACCCATCGTGGAGAACAACTCTTTATTACGGGTGAAGAAGAAGCTGTTTCGCAAGTCAAAGAACTGCTTAATCAGCTTCAAGACTTAATTGCACGTGGAATCTCGATTTCTAAAACAGACATCATTACAGCTGTGAAGATGGCCAAACGTGGTACTCTGGATTTCTTCATGAATTTATATAATGAGGAAATTGGACGTACATTTGCTGGAAAAGCGATTCGTGCAAAAACGTATGGTCAACAACAATACATTCATGCGATCAAGAAAACGGATGTGGTATTTGGTATTGGGCCTGCCGGAACTGGTAAAACGTTCGTAGCCGTAGTGATGGCTGTTCAAGCGTTGAAAAAAGGCGAAGTGAAGAAAATTATCTTGACTCGTCCAGCCGTTGAAGCCGGTGAAAATCTAGGGTTCTTACCAGGGGACTTAAAAGAAAAAGTGGATCCATATTTACGTCCGTTATACGATGCTTTATATACCGTATACGGTATGGAACATACGAATCGTCTCCTTGAACGAGGAGTTATTGAAGTTGCGCCGCTAGCGTATATGCGTGGGCGTACATTAGAAGATTCATTTATTATTCTAGATGAAGCTCAAAATACTACAAGAGCGCAAATGAAGATGTTTTTAACACGTCTAGGTTTTGGGTCGAAAATGATTGTCAATGGAGACAAATCACAAATTGACTTACCAAAAGGACATCAAGCCAGTGGTCTTTTGGATGCAGAACGTAAACTTAAGGGAATCAATGGCATTGCCTTTGTAGAATTTGATGCAGGAGACGTTGTACGTCATCCGATCGTATCCGAAATTATTAATGCCTACTCAGCTTCTAATAGTACTGAGAAGGAACGAGGTGAAGAAAGTGAGACAAAAGCTCCGTAAGTTTCAAGAATCATTAGGAATTTTCTATTTACCTGCACTATTAGGTGTTACATTCCTATTCTTATTAATATTAGGATGGAGTAATGTTCAACCAACTTCTTATTCATTTGAATTAAATCAAGTTGCAAAAGAAACTGTTCGTGCACCGAAATCCGTAGAGGATAAAGAGCAGACTGAGAAGAATCAACAGATGGCGATGGACGGTGTTGGCGATATTTATGTATTCGACCAAAATCGCGAGCAACAACAAATTGATAAAGTGAAACAGTTTTTCCAAGCGATTAAGACAGTTGCAGCAAAAGCTTCAAGTGAAATTTTTGCAACAGATTCTACAACGACGACTTCTGGTGAAGTATCAACAAAAGTCGCAACGCTTCAAGATCGACTCACTTATTTCAAGAAGAGTTTAGAATCGGAAAATAAAGCCATTCGTGATTTTGCTTTGTATATTCCAGATAGTGTCATCATTCAATTACTTTCTGTTAGCTCAGATAAATTGGATGACTACGAATCAGCTATTGAGAATGCAATTAAAGAGCAAATGGATAAATCTATTACGGAATCTAATTTGCTACAAGCACAAGAAGCAGCTAAAAAATCGCTCTTTAACGGTGGGTTTACTGACAATGAACGTGAAATGCTTGGACAACTGTTAACGAATAGTATTGTTGTCAATAATGTTGTGGACAAAGACTCAACGAATAGTGCAAAAGAAAATGCCAAACAAAGTGTTTCACCGGTCCGTATTTTACAAGGACAAGTGTTGATTCAAGAAGGGCACATCATTACTCAAGAAGATTTGCGTCTTCTAAAATTATTAGGTATTGATGGAAACTCAAGTAATTATCATCAATTGTATAGTTACTTAATTTTCTTGACGATTTTATTTGTATCGTTACTAGCATTCTCATTCCGTTTCAAAATGGGAGCATCAAGCAAAGAGTGGGATACACGTGTTAATGAACTGACTGTGTTCTCAGTAGTGTTCACAATTGGAGCAATCTTACTAAAAATTCTATCATTCCTGCAAAATCGTGGAATCGATTATATTGGTGTAGCTTTCCCGATTGCCGGATTTATCTATATCATTTATAAATTAACTTCGAAGTTTTACTTTACGATTATTGCGATGTTAGTTTATCCAATTTTAGTATGGTATATGTTTGGTAGCGATAGTATTAACACCGAAATCGCGTTAACGACCGTTTACTTCTCACTCGCAGCATGGCTTGGAGTGATTCAAGAGGTATACTGGAAAGATTTATCGTGGTTTAAACAATTACTATTACAAATCATTATTCCATTAGCACTAATGGTTCCATTCGTATTCTTTAGTAACTATGATTTGGTATCAACGCAATCAGCGTGGTTATTCGCGTTTGCGGCAGTGAGTGGGTTCTTATCATTCCTTATTCCTGTTATTTTGATGCCGTACTTTACGTATTTATTCGAGGATAGTTCAGTACTATTATGGGCAGAATTATCAAATCCAAATCAACCGTTGTTAAAAGATTTGATTACAAAAGCTCCAGGAACTTATCATCATAGTTTGATGGTCGCAAACATTTCAGCCAACTGTGTGGAAGCCATTGGCGGGGACTCTCAACTGGCGAGAGTAGCTTGTTATTATCACGATATTGGTAAGACAGAGCATCCGTTCTTCTTTATCGAAAACTTACCAGCGCATATGGAAAGTCCACATAAGATGATTGGACCATATGAATCGAAAGAAATTATTTTTGATCATGTTCGTAAAGGGGTAGAAATTCTTAAACAACATCAATTGCCACAATCAGTGATTGATATTTGTGCAGAACACCATGGAACGACATTGATGAAGTATTTCTATGCAGAAGCCTTAAAAGACAATCCAGATGCGGATGAGAAAGACTTCAGATATCCAGGTCCTAAACCTCAAACAAAAGAATCTGCGGTTATCAATATCGTGGATAGCGCTGAGGCTGCGACCCGTGCGATGAAAGAACCAACGCTTGAGAAAGTTCAAAACTTAGTACATTCGATTATTATGAATCGCTTGGAGGACGGGCAATTTGTTGAATGTGATATTACGTTGAAAGAGTTAGCGATTATCGAAAAGAATATCGTGGCTTCGCTAAACGGAACATTCCATTCAAGAATTGAATATCCAAAACTTCCTAAAAAACAATCTTAAGAGTCATCTCCCTTCAACTTGAATTAGTTGAGGGGAGTTTTTTGTAAAAGCGAACTTTGAAGACCGTCAAAGTTCCAATAATGTAGGGAGTTTGTTACAATATTAGTGACGCTAAAAAAGGAGTTTTTAATATGATTATTGAAATTATCGATGAAACAGAAGTAGTACCAGAAAGCCATCAAGAACTTGTGCATAGTGTAGTTAGTTTTGCTGCGGATTACTTAAAAATCCCTGAAAACAAAGAATGCAGTATCTCATTTATTTCTAGCGAACGTATTCGTGAAATCAACCGTGAGTTTAGAAATATTGATAAAGTTACAGATGTGATTAGTTTTGCGTTAGATGATTCAGATGATGACTTTGAAAGTATGAAGTCCATTATGGAAGAGGACGATAGCTTTGTAACTTCGATTGGAGATATCGTTATTTCTTTAGACCGTGCAAAGGAACAAGCAGAAGACTATGGACATTCGCTTGAACGTGAACTTGGATTCTTAGCACTACATGGCTTCTTACACTTAAACGGTTATGATCACCAAACAGAAGAAGAGGAAGCTGAAATGACAGGATTGCAAAAAGAAATCCTAGAAGCATATGGGTTGAAACGTGATGACGCATAAACAAACAGAAAAGAATTCTAACTTTTTGACGTCACTAAAGCATGCCATAGATGGTATTAAAACAGTGATTCGAGAAGAAAGAAACATGAAGGCGCATCTCTGCATTGCAGGGCTGGCGATTATAATTAGTTTTTTCTCTGGTTTATCAGCAGTCGAATGGTGTTTTATTTTACTGTGTATTTTCATTGTGTTTCTCATGGAAATCTTAAACACCGTTGTTGAAAATTTAGTCGATTTACTAGTGAAGAAGGAATATCATATTGAAGCAAAGAAGGCAAAAGATATAGCAGCTGGTGGAGTGTTACTCGGCGCTAGTTTTACAGTAGTCATTGCAATAATCATTATTTTGCCAAAATGGATTCATTTTTAAGGAGAGAGTATGACAAAACCATTTAAATCAGGATTTGTGGCGATTGTAGGTCGTCCTAATGTCGGCAAATCAACATTTATGAACTATGTGCTTGGTCAAAAGATTGCCATCATGTCTGACAAAGCGCAAACAACAAGAAATAAAATCCAAGGGGTTTATACGAAAGACGATGCGCAAATCGTTTTCTTAGATACTCCAGGGATTCATAAACCAAAACATGAACTCGGAGAATTTATGGTGAAGAGTGCTTATTCTGCACTAAAAGAAGTAGATGCGGTTTTATTTATGGTGAACGTTAGTGAAAAACGTGGACCAGGAGACGACTTCATTATTGAAAAACTAAAAGGGATTAAGACACCGATTTTCTTAGTATTAAATAAGATTGATCTTGTAACTCCAGAAGTGCTATTAGAACGTGTGGAAAGTTATAAAGATGCACTTGATTTTGCTGGTGTATTCCCAATTTCAGTACTACAAGGAAATAATGTGAATGAACTAATGGAAGCTCTAATTAATGCACTTCCTGAAGGACCACAATATTATCCAGCAGACCAAATCACCGATCACCCTGAGTATTTTGTTGTATCAGAATTGATTCGTGAGAAAATTTTACAGTTAACACAGGAAGAAATTCCTCACTCAGTGGCTGTAACAGTGGATAAAATGCAAAAAGATGAATTCGATAAAGTCCATGTGTATGCGAATATCATTGTTGAGCGTAAATCGCAAAAAGGCATTATTATTGGTAAAGGCGGCCGTCTCTTAAAAGAAATCGGGACGAGAGCGAGACGCGATATTCAACAATTACTAGGGAATAAAGTTTACTTAGAACTGTGGGTAAAAGTTGAGAAAGATTGGCGTAAACGTAAGAGTAACTTACAAGAATACGGATATCGAGATACAGACTATAGAGATTAGGATGGAATCAAATGGATTATTACCACTATTTTGATGGGATTGTCTTAATGAGACAGGCGTATCGCGAGAAAGATATGCTTGTAAAAATTTTGACGAGAGACCACGGAAAGTTAATGTTCTTTTTACGAAATGCACAGCAAACCAATCATCCATTAACAGCTGCGACACAGGTGTTTACAAGAGCGACTTTTCTTGGGCATATTCATCAGAATGGGTTTAGTTTCCTAAAGGATAGTCACGATATAAAGCCTGCGACGATTGTCTTGCAAGATGTAAAGGCACAAGCGGTTTTAGCGTATTTAACACAATTAACAGATGCGGTGATGGATGACCATATTGTGAATAAGACAGTGTTTCAACTGCTTTGGGACGCTATTGAAGCCATTAATAATGGAGTCGATGCAGAAGTAATTTTGCGTTTCTTTGAAATCAAGATTCTACGTTACTATGGAGTCGAGGTGGAATGGCAACATTGCGTCATTTGTAATAGAGATACAGACTTAGTCGATTTTTCAATTCAGAAGCATGGATGCCTGTGCAAGAATCACTTAGACGAAGACGAGTATCGCATGCAATTGTCTAGAAAGGCATTGTATGTCGCAAGGCAATTAGCTCTTGTTTCTTCTCCGAAACAAATAGGGTCTATTCAGTTATCGAGTGAGACAACAAGTGAGTTAAGACGCCTGTTTGATACCATTATGGAAGAGTATGTGGGCATTCGTTTGAAGAGCAAAAAATTCTTAGATCAGATGGTCGAATGGGAAACGTTAATGCAGAAAAGAGGACAAGATTAAGAGTAGCGCAAAACGCTGTCTTTACTTGACTTTTTAAGCAATTATCGGTACTATAGTGTAAGATTAATAGGACGTTGACGGTGAGATTTTTAATGATAAAATGTCAAAGAGAGTATGGGCTGGTGGAATCCATATCATGGTCATTAAAAGTGGCGCACTTGAGTCTATCAACAATGAAGCTTGGTTTTAAACCAAGAAATTAGGGTGGAACCGCGATTAGTCGTCCCTATGTATGCTTTTTGTGTACATAGGGACTTTTTTATTTAGTCAAAGGAGGAAATAGTATGGATTTTACAATGGTCATCCCAGCTTCAGAATTCAAAGATTTTCAATTGAAGGTGGTGTCATTAGCGCCGATTAAAGTCAGTGTGATCGGTCATGAAGATGAAGTGTTGGAGCAATTCCAAACAAGTGTTAACCATTCAATGTACGGTTTTAAAACGAAAAATGAAGCGATTAAAGAAGTTAAATGTGAAGTGATTCCTGGAGTGATTTATGAATTTTATCCAGTAGTGAATGCACAATAGAAAGGGGAACAATTATGGCAAAAAAATTAAGTGTTCAAGAAATTATTTTAACATTACAAAATTATTGGTCTAACCAAGGATGCTTGCTTCTTCAAGCATACGATACTGAAAAAGGGGCAGGGACAATGAGCCCTTATACATTCCTTCGTGCGATTGGACCAGAACCTTGGAATGCAGCATACGTGGAACCTTCACGTCGTCCTGCAGATGGACGTTACGGGGAAAACCCAAACCGTTTATTCCAACACCACCAATTCCAAGTGGTGATGAAACCATCTCCTGAAAATATTCAAGAATTATATTTAGGAAGCCTAGAAGCTCTTAGAATTAACCCATTAGAACACGATATTCGTTTCGTGGAAGATAACTGGGAAAACCCATCTCTTGGCTGTGCTGGTTTAGGATGGGAAGTATGGCTTGACGGAATGGAAGTAACTCAATTTACGTACTTCCAACAAGTAGGTGGACTAGAATGTCACCCTGTAACAAGTGAAATCACTTATGGTTTAGAACGTCTTGCTTCATACATTCAAGAAGTAGAGAGTGTATATGATTTAGTATGGACTGGAGATGTTAAATACGGAGATATCTTCACTCAACCAGAATATGAACATTCTAAATACGCTTTTGAAGAAAGCAATGCAGAATTATTAATGCAATTATTTACAGACTTTGAAAAAGAAGCCACTGTCTTAATGGAAAAAGGCTTAGTGCACCCGGCTTATGACTATGTATTGAAATGCTCTCATGCATTTAACTTAATGGATGCTCGCGGAATTATTTCTGCAACTGACCGTGCTGGATTCCTTGGCCGTATTCGTAAAATGGCCCGTACAATCGCGAAAACTTTCGTGGCTGAGCGTGAAGCATTAGGATTCCCATTATTGAAAGAGAAATAAGACAGTTTGGAGGAGAAAGAATGACACAATCATTATTATTAGAAATCGGTTTAGAAGAATTACCTGCTCAATATGTTCGTTCAAGTTCAGAGCAATTAGCAAAACGTGTAGAAGACTTCTTCAAAGAGGAAAACTTAGCATTTGAATCCGTAGAAGCATTTGCAACTCCAAGAAGATTGGCGGTTCGTGTAAATGGCTTAGTCGAAGAACAAGCTGACCGCGAAGAAATTTTCAAAGGGCCATCACTTGCAATCGCTCAAAAAGATGGAGCATGGACAAAAGCGGCTGAAGGATTTGTTCGTGGTAAAGGTTTAACAACAGATGATATTTATGTGGAAGAAGTGAATGGCGTTGAATACATTCATGTGAAACAACATATCGCTGGTAAATCAACAAAAGAAGTGGTTAAAAACTTATCTTCTGTAATTACAGATATGAAATTCCCAGTGACAATGCGTTGGGCAGCTCATACATTTGAATACTTACGTCCAATTCACTGGATTGTTGCTTTATACGGCAATGAAGTCATCGAAGAAATTGGCGTATTAGATGTCAAAGCTGGACGCATTTCAAGAGGACATCGTTTCTTAGGAAAAGAAGCAACGATTGAAAATCCAGAAAGCTATGAAAAAGCATTAGCTGAACAATTCGTTATCGTGAACCAAGATGAACGTAAAGCATTAGTTCGCAAACAAATTGAAGAATTAGCTGCTAAGAACAATTGGATTATTCCAATCGATGAAGACTTATTAGAAGAAGTAAGCTCAATCTTAGAATACCCAACAGCATTTGCGGGTACTTTTGATGAAAAATACTTAGTCGTTCCAGAACCCGTATTAGTGACATCAATGAAAGAACACCAACGCTATTTCGTTGTGTATAACCAAGAAAAACAATTATTACCATTCTTCGTTTCAGTTCGTAACGGTAATGATTACATGATTGAAAATGTCGCAAAAGGAAATCAAAAGGTATTAACAGCGCGTCTTGAAGATGCTTTATTCTTCTATGAAGAAGACTTAAAGATTCCGATGACAACTTTCTTGAAGAAATTAGAAACATTAAACTTCCATGCAAAAATTGGTTCTATGACAGAGAAGATGGACCGTGTGCAATTACTTGTGGGACGTATTGCAAAAGAATTGAACTTACCAAGTGATGTCGTTGTCACAGCGCAACGTGCCGCTTCTATTTACAAATTCGACTTAGTAACAAATATGGTTGGTGAATTCCCTGAATTACAAGGGATCATGGGTGAAATCTATGCCTTGAAACAAGGAGAAACACCAGAAGTTGCCAAAGCAATCCGTGAACACTATATGCCAACAAGTGCAGATGGTGAATTACCTTCTTCTGTACCAGGTGCTTTACTTGCGGTTGCAGATAAATTAGATACTTTCTTAAGCTTTACAGCTGCTGGAATGCTTCCAACAGGTTCAAATGACCCATATGCGCTTCGTCGTCAAGTAATGGGTCTTGTACAAATTCTTGCGGCCTTTGATTGGAACATTGAAATTGAAGACTTTACAAAACTATTGTTAGGTCTTGATTACGCTGAGTTCCTAACAGGTAAAGAAGATGAAATTGAAGAGTTTATCTTAAGCTTTATTCGTGAACGTGTGGCACAACGTATTGCTACGATTACAAAACGTCATGATATTATCGATGCGGTTGTAAACAGTCATACTTCATCAATTCCTGAACAATTGAAAGCTGCAAAAGTTCTTTCAGCTGTTTCTGAATCAGAAGAATTTAAAGGAATTACAGAGGCATTAAACCGTGTTATCAATATTAGTGCGAAAGCTCAAGATGATGCGAGTGGCGAAATTTTAGAAGATCGTCTTGAAACAGCAAGTGAACGTACTTTAGTAAAAGCGATTAAAGAACTTCATTCAAAAGTACAAACATTAACTCCTGAAGAACTTTATAGTCATTTAGAAGCATTAGCACCAAAAATCAATGATTTCTTCAATGAAAACATGGTAATGGTAGATGATGAGGCAGTTCGTCGTAACCGTCTAAGATTCTTAGGATTACTATCTCAAATCATTTTAGATTTCGCAGATTTCACATCATTAATCGTTAAATAAGACCCCTCAAAGAGAAAGGAGAGTGAATGAAATGGCAGTATTTTATGATCGTGCCACGATTCAAGTTAAAGCCGGAAAAGGTGGAGACGGAATGGTTGCGTTTCGTCGTGAAAAATACGTACCAGACGGAGGCCCGGCTGGTGGAGACGGCGGTAAAGGCGGAAGTGTCATTTTTAAAGTCGATTCAGGACTTAGAACCTTATTAGATTTCCGTCACAAACGTCATTTCAAAGCAAAACCTGGTGAAAACGGCATGAGTAAGAGTATGTATGGCCGTGGAGCAGAAGACTTAATCGTTAAAGTTCCACCAGGAACAATCGTTAGAAATGCTGAGACGAAAGCACTGATTGCTGACTTAGTAGAAGATGGACAAGAAGTAGTAGTTGCAAAAGGTGGCCGTGGTGGTCGAGGAAATATCCGTTTTGCAACGCATAAAAACCCTGCACCAGACATTGCTGAGAACGGTGAACCAGGGGAAGAGTTTGAACTCGATTTAGAATTAAAAGTTTTAGCTGACGTTGGGTTAGTTGGATTCCCATCAGTAGGGAAATCGACTTTACTATCTGTGATTTCAAGTGCAAAACCAAAAATTGCAGACTATCACTTTACAACATTGAATCCTCAATTAGGAATGGCACAGTCTCCAAATGGCGAGCAATTCGTCGTTGCTGACTTACCAGGATTAATTGAAGGAGCCCATACAGGTGTGGGGCTTGGTATTCATTTCCTAAAACATATCGAACGTACAAAAGTATTACTTCATGTGATTGATATGGCCGCAATGGAAGGCCGTGATCCTTTTGAAGATTACAAGATTATTCAAGAAGAACTCGGAAGTTATCACTTACGCTTACTAGAACGTCCAATGTTGATTGTGGCGAACAAAATGGACCAACCTCAAGCAGAAGAAAACTTAGAGAAGTTTAAGAAAGATTTAGCAGATAGCTTAGCTGAAGGCGAAGAGATGCCAGAGATTTTCCCAATTTCTGCATACCGTCGTGAAGGTCTTCAAGCACTGCTTGCTAGAACTGCTGAAGTGTTAGAAGAAACAGAATTCTTCCCATTAAACGAAGAAGTAGTGGAAACACATATCGTTTATGGATTAGAAGAAGAGGAAGCACCATTCAAAGTGACAAGAGATCCAGATGGAACTTGGGTACTGTATGGTGACAAGATTGAAAAACTATTCAAGATGACAAATATGGAACATGATGAGTCTGTTATGCGATTCTCACGTCAATTACGTGGAATGGGTGTAGATAGCACTTTACGTGAAAAAGGCGCTGAAAATGGCGATTTAGTACGTATTCTAAACTTCTCATTTGAGTTCGTAGATTAAGGAGTTTTGAATATGATTGATAGAAGTGAGATGGAAAAACGTTTTTACGTATCTTCATTTGACGGCCTAAGAGCGATAGGAATCCTTAGTATCATTATTTATCACTTGTATTCTTATCGCTTGCCGGGTGGATTTCTTGGATTGGACATCTTCCTCATTTTAGCGGGTTACTTTATGACAAACCGCTTAATGACAAGTTTGATGAACGATGGAAAGATTCCTTTGAAGCAGTTTTTATTAAAACGACTAGCACGTATTGCATTGCCATTAATCGCCATGCTCGTTCTAGTATTCATTTATATAACACTGTTTCAAAATGAGATGTTGGTGAACTTAAGAGGGTCATTTACTTCCAGTCTTGTATTTCTAAATAACTGGTGGCAGATTTTCCAAGCACAAACGTTTATTCCAAACTTATTAACGGAAAATCCATTTGAACACTTATGGTATATTTCATTGGCCTTTCAGTTTTACTTATTGTGGCCGATTGTGTTTGCCTTCTTAAGTTTATTCCTTAAGAAGCATAATTCATTATTTGTGGCGATTGTCGTATTAGCGACAGCTTCATTTGGATTAATGCTCTTTAGTTATAAAGGAGCAGACTCATTGACGTATGTCACAATGAGTACTGGGACTCGATTGTTCTCAATGCTGATTGGTTCATGTACGGCATTGCTATATCCTTTAGATCGTTTCCAGAAGGAACATAAATCTAGAGTGCCATATGAGCAATATTTAAGATTAATCCCAATCGTGTTAATGTTCATCTTGTTATTTACACTTGGACGTAACGAAGATATTACGTATCGTGGGGGAATGTTGCTTTTTGACTTAACCGTAGCTGCTGTTATTTTGATGAGCTTGCATCCTAAAGTAGGAACTGGAATTTTATTCCGTTTCAAACCATTAACCGTCATTGGTCGTAGAAGTCTTTCGTATTATTTATGGTTCTTACCGATTATTGTGTTATACCAAGCAAAAATGGGGATTGCTGGTTCAAGTAATTTAATTCACGGCATCATTCAATTGGTACTCATTCTCTTCTTTGGAGAATTATGGTATCAAGTGTTTGAGAAGAGACGTTATCTACAAATTGTCCGTAAATTGATGGGGCTGTTGAATGAAAAGACAGCTTATGGAAAACAAATTTTATTTGGAATCTGTGCAGTGCCGCTCATTATTTTAGCGGTGGGACTTGTACAGTCTACAAGTAAATTATCTGAACAAGAGGCCACTCTTACAGAATTAATTCATACGAACCAAACAATTGTGGATAACACACAACAAACGAATAAAAAATTATTGAAGACCATTAATAATGTGGTTGGATTAACGCGTGAAGAAACAGTCTTTAGCAGTAATAGTTCGATTACCTTTATCGGGGACCAATCGCTACTTGCAATTGCGAATGAACTAACAACGATTTATCCAAATGTCGTGATGCATGCAACACCAATTGCACAAGTAACGGATTTATCTTCGACGATTAACGAATTAAAATCGAAGAATCAATTGAATGACATTGTTGTATTAATGTTTGGTGCCAATAGCGCCTTTACAAAAGGACAATTGGAACGTGAATTAAAACGTATTGGGATGGAAAAACAAATCTTCCTAGTTACGACAACAACGTCTAAAACATGGAGAGATGATGTGAATAACGTATACGCTTCTGTTAGTGAGAAGTATTCGAATGTCCATGTTCTTGACTGGAATGAATATTCCAAAGACCAAGATTGGTTCTATTCACATAAATCTTATGTAACAGAAGTAGGGGCTCATGAAGAAGCACTCTTCTTTGCGAAAAAAATTTATGAAACATTGAGAGGAAATTAAAATGGAATTGCAATTTCTAGGAACAGGTGCTGGCGTGCCTTCAAAAATGAGAAACGTCACTTCAATTGCATTAAAGCTTCTCGATGAGATTAATGAAGTGTGGTTATTCGATTGCGGAGAAGCTACACAGCAACAAATTTTAAATACTAATATTCGTCCTGGGAAAATCAAGAAGATTTTCATTACACATATGCATGGAGATCATATCTTTGGGTTACCTGGACTACTCACTAGTCGTTCTTTCCAAGGGGGAGAAGATGATTTAACCCTTTATGGTCCTAAAGGAATTAAGAACTTTATCGACACAACGATTCAAGCTTCTTGTTCTAAATTAGGATATCCTTTAAAAGTGGTTGAATTTGAAAAAGAAGGTCTTCTTTTCGAAGATAAACATTTTAAAGTAGAAATGAAGCGACTCGAACATGGAATTCCTTCATATGGATTCCGTGTTACAGAAAAAGATCAACCAGGCGAACTGCAAGCGGACCGTCTAAAAGAGTTAGGAATTCCTTTTGGCCCACTCTTTGGTAAGTTGAAAAAAGGGGAAACCATCACTCTAGAAGATGGAACTGTCGTGAATGGACAAGATTATATTTCTCCGGATATTAAAGGACGCGTGGTGACCATTTGTGGGGATACTCGTAAATGTGAAGCTAGTGAGATCTTAGCCTATCGTTCGGACGTTCTCGTTCACGAGGCGACATACGAAGGAGATAAAGGGCAACAAGCCTATCGCCATTTCCATTCAACAAGCCTTCAAGCGGCCGAAGTGGCTAAAAATGCAGAAGTGAAGCGACTTTTATTAACGCATATCAGTGCTCGCTATCTTGGAAAACAATCTCAAGAGTTGGAAGACGAAGCAAAAACAATCTTTGAAAATGTACAAGTTGTAAAAGACTTTGACATTGTGACTGTTGAAAGGATTAAACATCATGAAGGATGCTAAATGGTTTACAAATCAAGTGGCTCTTGTGACTGGGGCTAGCGGTGGGCTTGGCGCACAAATCGCTTTGGAATTAGCTAAAAGAGATGTGCAACTGATTCTAGTGGCTCGAAATACTGCTAAACTAGAGAAAGTAGCTGCAGAGTGCAAATTGAACACGTCTAAACCTGTCGATATTTATTCGTGTGATTTAACCGATGATGCGTCTGTTGATCAATTGCTAGCAACTCTTGATGAAACTTACAAAATTACGATGGTCATCAACAATGCTGGCCTTGGTTACCTTAAATTAGCTAAAGATTTAAGTGAATCTGAGATTAATCAAATGCTTCAGTTGAATTTGAATACATTAATTAAAATCACTCAGCATTTTGTACCTAGGTTTATTGAAGATAAGGGCGGAGTAATTGTGAATATCGCTTCTCAAGCTGGGAAATCAGCAACGGTAAAATCATCAGTTTATTCAGCAACTAAATTTGGAGTGCTAGGGTATTCGAATGCACTTCGTTTGGAATTAAAACCATATGGTATCCATGTGATGACTGTAAATCCTGGCCCGATTGCAACAGACTTTTTCGACAAAGCTGAACCAACTGGAAAATACTTAGAGCAATTAGGCGCTGTAGTATTAGATCCAGCGAAGGTAGCAGGAGAAGTTGTTAAAGGAATTGAAAGAGAAAAACGTGAAGTGAATTTGCCAAAAACAATGAACTTTGCAAGTAAATTAAATGTGTTATTCCCGAAAATAGGAGATAGACTATTAGGGAGTATTTTCAATAAAAAGTAGAGGAGGTGTACGATGAGTTTTGCAAATTATGCATGGAAGTTAAAAGAGAATGTGGATGAAGGTCTCGTAACGTCTCTTGCAAGTGAAAGTGGCGTATCTGAAAATCTCGTTCGCTTATGTGTGGAACGTGGGATTCAAACAGCAGAAGACTTACAAGAGTTTCTTTCACCAACACCTCATCTCATCCACGACCCATTCCTATTACATGATATGGATAAAGCGGTTGGTCGTATTCAAGAAGCCATTGAAAATGGTGAATTAATTCATATTTATGGTGACTATGATGCAGATGGGATTACGAGTACAACGATCCTCTACGAAACGCTTGAAATGCTAGGAGCTCAAGTATCGTACTATTTACCGAATCGCTTTACAGATGGCTATGGTCCTAATATTCCAGCGTTCCAACGTGCGATAGAAGAAGGCCATACGCTCATTATTACGGTAGACTGTGGGATTGCAGCGCATGAACCAATTCGCTATGCAATGGAAAATGGCTGTGATGTTATTTTAACGGATCACCATGAAATTCCAAGTGAAATTCCAGAAGCTTACGCGGTTGTCCATCCTCGTCATCCAGAGGCAAATTACCCATGTGGAGACTTATCTGGTGCTGGAGTGGCATTTAAGCTTGCTCACGCGCTTCTAGGAGAGTTTCCAGAGGAAATGGTAGAATTAGCAGCGATTGGTACGATTGCAGACTTAGTCAGCCTTACAGACGAAAATAGAACGATTGCTAAACTTGGAATTTCCCAAATGAAACAAACGCAGCGTATTGGTCTTGTGACACTCATTGAGAAGTTATCCGTTAAAGTGGATAAATTAGATGAAAAGACGATTGGTTTCCAAATCGGACCGCGTTTGAACGCGCTAGGACGACTTGGAGATGCTACACCAGGCGTTCAATTGTTGACGACGTTCGATGATGAAGAAGCACAAAACATTGTTGATTTCATGCAATCTGATAACGAAAGACGTCAATCAATCGTCAATCAAATCGTCGAAGAAGCCACTCCGCTTATTCAAGAGCAGATGAATCAACCTGTTCTTGTATTAGCTCAACCAGGTTGGCATGAAGGCGTTCTTGGAATTGTTGCGAGTCGAATCGTTGAACAGACGGGAAAGCCAACCCTCGTTTTAGGAATAAGTGAAGACGGCTTAACAGCAAAAGGTAGTGGTCGATCATTTGGAGAGTTTAATCTCTATGATGCGTTAACTAGTGTGAAAGATCATCTTCTAAAATTCGGTGGACATCATATGGCTGCTGGATTGACAGTTGAAACGATACTGCTTCCAACGATTATTGAGGTCTTAGAACAATACGCGAAAGACCATCAAGACTTATTAGATGCGAAAGCGACATTAACGATTGATGAAGTTCTTCCGTTAAAAGACATTACAGTTGATTGGATTGAATCACTAGCCAGCATGAAACCATTTGGTACGGATAATCCAGAACCGGTTGTTTCTCTAGAAGGCATTCAAGTAGCTTCGACTCAATTACTGGGAGCGGATAAACAGCACTTGAAACTTAATTTAAAAGAGTCTAATTCTTCAAACACGCTGCAAGCTATGGCCTTTAGTAAAGGGGATTGGGCAGCTTCTCTTCAACCGGATACGAAGATTAGTATTGCTGGGACATTAGAAATTAATGAATGGCAAAATAATCGCCTTCCTCAATTATTAGTAAAAGATATCGCTGTTAAAGGTAGAGTCGTTATCGACTGGCGCACTTCTAAGATTACAAAAGATCATCTAGCTGTTGAAAATGCACTTTATTTAGCAACAAACGAAGTGTACTTGAAGGAACTAGAAACAAGAATTCCAAGTACTTCAAGAGTGATGGATTTTGCCTCCTTTGTAGTTGCTAACGAGAAACCAACTGCTAAAGCAATTGTGTTATTCGATTTGCCAGAGAAAGTGGAAGAAGTGGAATCCTTCTTTAAAATGAAATGGACTCAACCTCTTTATGTAATCGCGTATACGAAGAATTCAGTTGTGACATCTGGTATTCCGGACAAGCCTAAATTTGGTAGTGTGTATAAATATATCCAATCACATGGACAAATTCCTTACAATGAAAAATTAGTTTCGGTGGCTGGATTCCTCAAAATTCCAGTCGAACAATTCCGAGTGATATTAAAAGTGTTTTTTGAGTTGGAATTTGTTAAAATAGTAGATGGACATTTGATGATTAACGAAAGTCCAAAAACAAATGACTTAGAAGAGTCAACCTTATTGAAAAAGTTAAATGAACAAATGTTGCTTGAAAAGAAATTCAACTATAGCCAGTTCCAAGAACTAAAAAGTTGGATGGACTCACAACAAGGTAAATAAAAGGAGGAGTTCTCAATGAACTTGAAAGAATATATTGCTAGTGTTCCAAACTATCCTAAAGAGGGTATTATTTTCCGTGATATTTCACCATTAATGGCAAACGGTAAAGCATACCAATACGCAACACAACAAATCGTTGACTATGCACGTAAAATTGGTGCTGAAATGATTGTTGGACCAGAAGCACGTGGATTTATCGTTGGATGTCCAGTAGCGTACGAATTAGGAATTGGTTTTGCACCAGCTCGTAAAAAAGGGAAATTACCTCGTGAAACAGTCGCTGTTGAATATGATTTAGAATATGGTTCAGCAGAATTACATTTACACAAAGATGCTGTAAAACCTGGTCAAAAAGTTCTTATCTGTGACGACTTATTAGCAACAGGTGGAACAATGGCTGCCGCTGCAAAATTAGTTGAAAAACTTGGCGGTGAAGTAGTTGGTTTAGCGTTCTTAGTAGAGTTAACAGACTTGAAAGGTCGCGAAAAAATTAGCGAATACGACATCTTCACATTAATGGAATACACTGAAGACGAAAGATAATCTAAATAAAGAAGACTTCCTTAGCACCTAAGCTAGGGAAGTCTATTTTTTTTATTTTCTTAATTCTTCTAATAGAGCTTTTGCAGTTTCTTGATTTAGGTGTGGGGCTTTAGCGAGTAAGTTCATCAGAAGTGGAAGTTCTTCCTCTGTTGCTCCAACAGCAAGTCCCAATGATTTGGCTTGGAGTCGCATATGGCCTTTTTGAATGCCGTCAGTCACAAGAGCTCGTACAGCAGCAAGGTTTTGCGCTAAACCAATTGAGGCGATAATTCCTGCTAATTCAACAGCGCTTGGATTGCCGAGTAACTCGTGTGCAAATTGTGCGCCTGGATGAATGGCAATTGAACCTCCAACCGTTCCAACAGGAAGGGGAAGAGTGATAGTACCCACTAAGTTTTCAGATTCATCCTTTGTCCAGCTTGTCAGTGGTTGATATTGGCCGTTTAAACTTGTATAAGCGTGAGCGCCAGCTTCGATTGCTCGCCAGTCATTTCCGGTAGCGATAACGACAGAATCAATACCGTTCATAATACCTTTATTATGCGTTGTTGCACGGTAAGGGTCCGCTTTTGAAAATTCACTTGCTAAAACGATTCGATCTATTACATCTTCACCTTTAGTCGTTCTAGTATCTAAGATTCTTGGTGAGAGAACACATCTAGCTGTGACAACTGAATTTGTTGCAAGATTTGAGAGAATAGCCATAATACTTTCGCCACCAGTCAATGCTTCAATTGGTGAAACGAGCGCTTCTAGGATGGTGTTCAGCATATTTGCTCCCATGGCTTCCTTTGTATCCACAGATACGTAGAAAATATAAAATCTTTCTTTGTCAGTAGATTTTTCTTCGGCCCATATTTCTCGGATTCCTCCGCCACGTTTCACGATAGAAGGGTGCGCGTTATTAGCAATCGTAAAGAGTGATTCTCTTTGTTGTTCTAGTTTAGTTTTTACTTCCTCTAATGTTAGAGGAGATTTTACAATGGCAATTTCTCCAATCATTTCACGCTTTTCTTGAATCGTTGTAGTTCCACCAGCTAAGTTGATTAGTTTTGAGGCATAGCTTGCTGCAGCAATGACAGAAGGTTCTTCCGTTACCATTGGCACGATATAGCTTTTCTCGTTCACAATTAATTCTGGAACAATTCCATATGGAAGACCGTAAATTTCAATCTGGTTTTCTACCATCTGACCTGCTACTGATTCTGGTAGAGCAAGGCCTTTTTTTAAGCGTTCTTTTGTTTCATTAGATAATGATGGATGATTTAATAAAGTTTCTTTTCTTTCTTCAAGAGACTTTTGATAAAACTTGTAAAAAGGGTTATTTTGCATCGATGTGCTCCTTTCTTGCTTTCATTCAGTATAACAAATTTTTACAGTTTGCGGGTATGATACAGGTAAATTTTTCAAAAATGAGGTACACTAGTAAACGTGAAAGGAGAGATTTTATGGAATTTATTCGTGAAGTGAATGGTCACCGTCTGATTTTAGTGGCTGATGAAGAGTATCAAAAAGAAGCAGAAGATATGCTTACTTTCGTAGAAGAATATTTTGAGGAGAATTGGGACGAAGTCGACACTTTAATTCCAATCCATTATGGACAAGTGAAAGTCATTCCAAAAGGGGAAGATTTCCAAGTGGTTGTTCAAAATTACGAACATAAACTACTAGATGAATGGGTTGAAGATTTCTCTTATTTCTTAGATATCATTCGTAAAACGATTCAAACTGGAAAACGTACGAAAACATTAGGCCGTTTAATTCCATTCCGCTTTGATGGACCGTTAGTGATTGCGAACCATACGTTTGAAGTGGACGAGTGGTATGCGCATCGTTTTGATGATGAAACTTGGTATATTGCTCCAATCGATCAAACGATTGATCCGCAACCGCTAGAAGGAAATCAAGCGTATGAAATCTTTCCAGATTATCCAGAATTATATGAAGTGATGCATTTACCAACAGACTATATTATCTTATTCAAAGGACATGAGATTGTTTCGGTGTTGAATACTGATAGTGTAGATGTGTGGAACTAGTCAAATACGAAAGGATGTACTATGGTAGAATCAATTTGTCGC
Source organism: uncultured Granulicatella sp. (assembly GCA_934193545.1). Lineage (GTDB taxonomy): Bacteria > Bacillota > Bacilli > Lactobacillales > Aerococcaceae > Granulicatella. The sequence goes on from CAKPVL010000009.1 coordinate 27,124, forward strand.
ATGAATCATGTTGTGAAGGCGTATGAATGTAATTGGAAAGGAGAGTTATCTCTTAGCCATGTCGTTGGGATTATGATGCTTGCTTCGCGTAAACAAGAACGCAGTCTAGCGCATCCTGATTTGATTTATCAAAAAGGTCTTTCATGGATTGTGATTCAAAACCAATTAACGGTCAATCGTCTTCCTAAATTAGAAGAAGAAATTATTATCGAGACAGAACCAGTTGGATATAACAAGTTCTTTACGTTCCGTCGTTATACGATTTTGTCTCTAGATGAAGAAGTACTTGTAGACGCATTAACGACTTTCTCAATGATTAATATTGAAGAGAGAAAACTCATCTCACTCGATGAAGAAGTGCTTAGTGAATATCCAATTGAGAATAAAAAGGATACTCGTCGTAATCCAAGAGTTCCTAAAATCGATTTAGAGAATGCAAGTGTTCAAACGTATCGTGTTCGTTTAAATGATATCGATTATAATCACCATGTGAATAACGCGAAGTATTTTGATTGGGTAATGGATAGCCTTGGAATGGACTTTATTAAGACTCATTCATTAAAATCAGTTCTTGTAAAATATGATAAGGAAATTCTTCCAGAAGCTACCGTTAAGAGTTTTTATGAAATTCGTGAAACTGAAAACGGAGTTCAAACATTACACCAACTAGAATCAGATGATCAAAAATGTTGCCACTTATCTCTTGAGTGGGAAATTAAATAAAATCCTTGTATTTTCACAGGAAATAGGGTACAATACTTTTTGTGTAAAATATGCAGCAGAAATATAGAAGCTCGTCAACAGTCCTAGCCTTTAGGGTAAGGTAGTAACCGCGGCTGCAAAGGTGAACCCTTGTAGTGACTGCACGAATCGAAGATTTCGCGATTATTTTACTCCAAAAAAATAAACAATTATTGGAGGAATGTTCAATGTCACGTTACACTGGACCAAGCTGGAAGTTATCTCGTCGTTTAGGCATTTCACTTTCAGGAACAGGAAAAGAAATCGCTCGTCGTCCATACGCACCAGGTCAACACGGACCAAACAGCCGTAAAAAATTATCTGAGTATGGTCAACAATTACAAGAAAAACAAAAACTACGTCATATGTATGGTATGAACGAACGTCAATTTGCTACTTTATTCAAAAAAGCTGGCAAAATTAAAGAAGGTAAACATGGTGAAAACTTCATGGTTCTTCTTGAACAACGTTTAGATAACGTAGTATACCGTTTAGGTTTAGCAACTACTCGTCGTCAAGCACGTCAATTAGTTAACCACGGTCACATCACTGTGAACGGTAAACGCGTAGATATCCCTTCATTCCAAGTACAAGTTGGCGATGTTGTGGGTGTTCGTGAAAAATCACGTAACTTAACAATCATTAAAGAAGCTTTAGAAGCTTTATATGGTCGTCCAGAGTTCGTTACTTTCGACGAAGAAAAATTAGAAGGTTCATTAAACCGTCTACCATTACGTGACGAGTTAACTTCTGAAGTTGACGAATCACTAGTTGTCGAATATTACAACAAGCTTGGCTAATCTTATTAGACAATTTCAGAACTGGAATTCACTATTGTGGATTCCAGTTTTTTTATTTATAATTTATATGAAAGTACATTAAATGATTAGGGGATAAAGAGGTGGAAGAATATGATCCGTTATGTTGAAAATCCAAATGTTACTTTAGAAGAAGTAATGCCTTTATATGAAGCAGTAGGATGGACCAATTACACACAAAAACCAGAAATGCTTGAAGTAGCTTATAAAAATTCTCTTCATATAATAGGTGCGTTTAATGATGAAGGAAAACTCGTTGGGATACTGCGAGCTGTTGGAGACGGAGCGTCTATTCTATTTATTCAAGATATTCTAGTGTACCCCGAATACCAACATCAAGGGATTGGCACAAAATTATTACAACAGACTCTAGAAAAGTACAAGAATGTATATCAAATTCAACTAGCAACAGATGATTCAACGAAAACAGTTTCTTTTTATGAGTCTAATGGATTCACAAGTTTAACTTCTCTAAATTGCGTTTCTTTCATATTTACTGGAAAGCGGTGAGCAAACTTTACTCACTTTCTATGATTCTATGATAGAATGAGAGAGTAAATTAGAGGAAAGAGTGGATACAATGCAATTAACAATCGATAAAAGAGCGCAAGCATGGTTTGAAGAAGAAATGGGTGTATCTAAAGAACGTGGTGTTCGTTTCCTAGGAAAGGTATACGGATGCAGTCCTATTCATGAAGGATTCTCACTAGCAGTTGAAGTAGATGCTCCAAGCAATCCTTATGTGAGCGTTGTTGAAAATGGGATTACTTATTTTGTGGAAACTGGTGATGAATGGTTCTTCCATGGTCATAATTTAGAAGTAGGCTTTGATGAAGAATTAAAAGAACCAAGTTACAGTTATACAAAAATTGTAGACTAATATTTATATAGAAGAAACAGGGAGTGAGGCTTTTACTTACTCCCGTTTTTATTGGACATTTTTGCCTTTGTAGAGTACAGTTAGGTAGTTATGAAACGAAGAAAGGATATATAAAATGACAGAACCTGCAGTAAAATATAGACTGATTAAAACTGAAAAACATACAGGCGCTCGTCTTGGAGAAATTATTACACCACATGGCACTTTCCCAACACCAATGTTTATGCCGGTTGGGACACTTGCTACGGTAAAATCAATGTCTCCGGAAGAATTAGATGAAATGGGCGCAAATATCATTTTAAGTAACACCTATCATTTATGGTTACGTCCTGGTGCGGATATTGTTGATGAAGCTGGTAAATTACATAACTTCATGAACTGGAAGAAAGGGATTCTAACGGATTCAGGTGGCTTCCAAGTATTCTCACTAAGTGATATGCGTCGCATTGAAGAGGAAGGAGTTCATTTTAGAAACCATTTAAATGGATCTAAATTATTCCTATCTCCTGAAATCTCAATCGATGTACAAAATAAACTAGGTGCAGACATCATCATGAGTTTTGACGAGTGTCCAGATTTCCACCATACGCATGATTATGTGAAAGATTCAATTGCTCGTACGACTCGTTGGGCAGAGCGTGGATTAAAGGCCCATAAATCACCAGATACACAAGCGTTATTTGGTATCTTACAAGGTGCTGGTTATAAAGACTTACGTATCGCACATGCAAAAGATATGATTTCTCTTGATTTCCCTGGTTATTCTATCGGTGGTTTATCGGTTGGGGAAACAAAGCAAGAAATGAATGAAGTGTTGGATTATTTAACACCACTTATTCCTTCTAATAAACCTCGTTACTTAATGGGTGTGGGTTCACCTGACTCATTAATTGACGGCGTTATTCGCGGAGTAGATATGTTTGACTGCGTATTACCAACACGTATTGCACGTAATGGTACATGTATGACAAGTAGCGGACGTCTTGTAGTGAAGAATGCGAAATACGAACGTGATTTCCGACCTTTAGATGAGAAATGTAATTGCTACACATGCCGTAACTATACACGTGCTTATATTCGCCATTTATTTAAGACAGACGAAACATTCGGATTGCGCTTAACAAGTTATCATAACTTGTACTTCTTATTAAACTTAATGAAACAAGTACGCCAAGCGATTATGGATGATAACTTGCTAGAGTTTAGAGAAGCGTTCTTTGAAGAATATGGATTCAACAAAGAAAATGCTAGAAATTTCTAAAGAATATAGAAATAAAGCGACTTTTTTGATAAAGTAAGAACATAGAAATTAGAAATGAGGTAAGATTATGGATCAAATGACATTATTAATTGCATATGTTGTTGTAGCAGGGGGAGCTTTCTGGTTCTTCGGACGTAAACAACGTCAACGTGCTAAAGAAATTCAAGCACAAAGAGATGCGATGAAAATTGGAGATAAAGTAGTTACAATCGGTGGGTTACACGGTGAAATCTACAATATTGATACTGTAAATCATACAGTTGACCTTGATTGCGAAGGAGTTATCCTTACATTCGAACGCGCTGCGATTCACCACGTTGTTACAGAATCTGCTGCAACAAATAATGAAGTTTATACTGATGAAGTAGCAACTGAAGAAGAGTAATCAATGGATAAAGAGAGTTTAAAAAATCAATTTAAAACTTGGTTGTATTATAAAGTCAGCGAGTTTAATGACTTAGGCTATACAACAATTGAAACGGAAGACCTCGCACATTATTTTGCAGACTACCGTTGGAAGAAGAACCTTCCTAAAAATCTGTTTGAACAAATCTTTCAGATCAATCAATTGAATATTAATGAGTACTTTGATTTTGAATCTTTAGAAGCGCAAACCAATAAAGAAATCACACTTGAAGATATTAATTTAAGTGAATTATTTTAAAGTTAAGAAGCTAGCAATTGTCTAGCTTCTTTTTTTACTTTAAAAAGAATGTAAAGGATTACAAAAATATCGCGAAAAGTATTGATATTTTGGGAATAATGGTTAGAATGGAGATATAGGTTAGGAATAAAGTATGAAAGGGGAAATGAAAACAAATGAATCTGTTTTCAAAGAAAATTTTTTCGTTGAAAATAGTTTACATTTTTACAAAAATAGTGTAAGATAAGAATGTGATAAAAATAACAAACACTGGGGGAAATCACAAGTGAGTGAAGAAAAAAACAACAACCAAGTACAACAAGAAATCAACCGTCTCGTGGAGAATGGGTTGAAAGCCTTAGATGAATTCCGCTTGTTAAATCAAGAACAAGTTGACTACATTGTGGCAAAAGCATCAGTTGCTGCGTTAGACCAACACGGTGTATTAGCACAACATGCAATCGAAGAAACAGGACGTGGGGTTTTCGAAGACAAAGCTACGAAAAACTTATTTGCATGCGAACACGTGGTGCACAACATGCGTCACACTAAAACAGTTGGCGTTATTTCAGACGATGAAGTAACTGGATTAACATTAATCGCTGAACCAGTAGGGGTTATCTGTGGTATCACACCTACAACAAACCCAACTTCAACTGCAATTTTCAAATCTTTAATCGCATTAAAAACACGTAATCCAATCGTGTTTGCGTTCCATCCATCAGCTCAACAAAGTTCTGCACATGCAGCTCAAATCGTTCGTGATGCAGCAATTGCAGCTGGAGCTCCTGAAAACTGTATTCAATGGATCGAACACCCATCAATCGAAGCAACTAATGCTTTAATGAACCACGATGGTATTGCTACTATCTTAGCAACAGGTGGTAACGCAATGGTTAAAGCTGCTTACTCTTGCGGTAAACCAGCTCTTGGGGTTGGTGCAGGTAACGTACCAGCTTATGTTGAAAAATCTGCTAATATTCGTCAAGCAGCTCACGATATCGTAATGAGTAAATCATTCGATAATGGTATGGTGTGTGCTTCTGAACAAGCTGCAATCGTTGATAAAGATATTTACGATGATTTCGTTAAAGAATTGAAGAGCTACCACACTTACTTTGTAAATAAAAAAGAAAAAGCATTATTAGAAGAATTCTGCTTCGGCGTAAAAGCAAACAGCAAGAACTGTGCTGGTGCTAAATTAAATGCTAACATCGTTGGTAAACCAGCTGCATGGATCGCAGAACAAGCTGGATTCTCAGTTCCAGAAGGAACAAACATTCTTGCTGCAGAATGTAAAGAAGTTGGCGAAAAAGAACCTTTAACTCGCGAAAAACTTTCTCCAGTAATTGCAGTACTTAAATCAGAATCTCGTGAAGACGGTATTGAAAAAGCTCGTCAAATGGTTGAATTCCACGGTTTAGGACACTCAGCAGCGATTCATACTGAAGATGCTGAATTAGCGAAAGAATTTGGACGCGTTGTTCGTGCAATTCGTGTTATCTGGAATGCTCCTTCTACTTTTGGTGGTATCGGGGACGTTTATAACGCATTTATCCCATCATTAACATTAGGTTGCGGTTCTTACGGACGTAACTCAGTTGGGGATAACGTAAGTGTTGTAAATCTATTAAATATCAAAAAAGTAGGGAGACGTAGAAATAACATGCAATGGTTTAAAGTTCCATCAAAAATCTATTTCGAACGCGATTCAATTCAATACTTACAAAAAATGAAAAATGTAAGCCGTGTAATGATCATAACTGACCAAGCAATGGTTAAATTAGGATTCTTACAACGTGTTATTGAACAATTAGAATTACGTCCAAACAAAGTAATTTATGAAGTATTCTCAGACGTAGAACCAGATCCAGACATCACAACAGTAAATCGTGGTGCTGAAATCATGAAGAGCTTCGAGCCAGATACAATCGTTGCACTTGGTGGTGGATCTGTAATGGATGCTGCGAAAGTTATGTGGATGTTCTACGAACAACCACAAGTGGACTTCCGTGACTTAGTTCAAAAATTCATGGATATCCGTAAACGTGCATTCAAATTCCCAGAGTTAGGCGAACGTGCTAAATATGTTGGTATCCCAACTACATCTGGTACAGGTTCTGAAGTAACACCATTCGCGGTAATTTCAGATAAAGCTAATAACCGTAAATATCCGTTAGCTGACTACTCACTAACACCAACAATTGCGATTGTTGACCCTGCATTAGTTATGACAGTTCCAGACTTTGTAACTGCTGATACTGGTATGGACGTATTAACTCACGCAATTGAAGCATACACTTCAACACTTGCAAACGACTATACAGATGGATTAGCACTACAAGCAATCAAATTAGTATTCGAAAACTTAGTAAGCAGTGTGAAAAATGCTGATTTCGTATCACGTGAAAAAATGCATAACGCTTCTACAATGGCTGGTATGGCATTTGCGAATGCGTTCCTTGGTATGAGCCACTCAATGGCACATAAGATTGGTGGATTCTTCCACACAGTTCACGGACGTACAAATGCGATCCTATTACCATACGTAATCCGTTACAATGGTACTCGTCCTGCAAAAGCTGCTACATGGCCAAAATACAACTACTACCGTGCAGATGAAAAATTCCAAGACATCGCTCGTATGTTAGGATTACCATCTTCAACTCCTGAAGAAGCAGTAGATGCACTTGCTAAAGCTGTTTACGAATTAGGGGAAGCTGTAGGTATCGAAATGAACTTCAAAGCACAAGGCGTTAACCACAAAGAATGGTTAGCTACAATCCATGAGATTGCAATGCTTGCTTATGAAGATCAATGTTCACCTGCTAACCCTCGTTTACCAATGGTAGCTGATATGGAAGAAATTCTTGCTGACGCATACTTTGGATACAAAGAACGTCCAGGTCGTATCAAATAATTGATTTAAAATCTAAAGAGTCTTAGGAGATTCCTAAGGCTCTTTCTTTGCTCTGTTTTTCGTCTATAAAATATGCTATACTGTTAGGGAAAGAAAGGAGATGGCTTATGACACCAAATAAGGAAGATTACATTAAAACAATCTATAAATTAGGCGGTAAAGATGAATTCGTTACGAATAAAGCCATCAATCAAATGCTGGACCTTTCAGCAGCTTCAACGACAGAGATGTTGAATAAGCTTGTCCATGATGGTACGGTCGAATACATCCGTTATAAAGGTGCAAAATTAACAGGGAAGGGAATTAAAGTTGCTGAACGTTTGATTCGTTCTCATAAAATATGGGAAGTCTTTCTAGTAAATTCTCTAGGATTTAGTGGTGACTCTGTTCATGATCAAGCAGAAATTCTTGAACATGCCTCAACCGTTGAAATGACAGAGCGATTAGCGGAATTCTTAGGAAATCCAACACATTGTCCTCATGGAGAAGAAATACCACCATTTTCAGAATAAAATAGCGATAGAACTGGTCTTTTTTGACCAGTTTTTTTATTTAGGCTCTAGTATTTGTTGCAAAATTCTAGTACAATAATAGTACAGTTTAAGCAAGGTGTTTCATTTTTTTAATACAGAGGGGATATTATGACATCAAAGCATCAACAAATTATTCGTTATATTGAATCACTCCCAGTTGGAGAAAAAATCTCAGTTCGTTCGATTGCAAAGAATATGGAAATGAGCGAAGGTACAGCCTATCGTGCGATTAAGGAAGCTGAGAATATTGGGATTGTTTCAACAATTGAACGTGTTGGAACGATTCGTATTGAACGTAAGACAAAGGATAATCTAGAAAAACTATCTTTTGGAGAAATTATTAAGATTATTGAAGGGGAAGTATTCGGTGGGCACGAAGGGTTAGATAAAATCTTAAACCGCTTCGTTATCGGTGCGATGACGCTAGATGCGATGACACGCTATATTCAGCCTGAATCACTTGTGATTATCGGGAACCGTGAAGATGCTCAATTACTTGCACTAAACCAAGGGGCTGCTGTTTTAATTACTGGGGGCTTCCAAGCAACTCCTCAATTAATTCAAAAAGCGGACGAACTTAAAATTCCGCTCATGGGAACAACTTACGATACATTTACGGTGGCCAGCCTCATCAACCGTGCGATGACCGATCAACTGATTAAGAAGAAAATTATGATTGTTGCCGATATTTATAATGATATCGATAACACGCATTATTTAAAAATGGATCAAACCGTTAAAGAATATCGCGAGTTGAGTGAAAAGACTGGAAATTCTCGCTTCCCAGTTGTAAACCATTCGAACAGATTAGTAGGGGTTGTTTCAGCTAAAGATATTTTAGGGAAAGCAGATACTCTAACAATGGAACGTGTAATGACGAAGAATCCATCTGTGTCTAAATTACATGCTTCTGTCGCTAGTGTGGCGCATTCAATGATTTGGAATGGGTTAGAGATGTTGCCAGTTGTGCAAGATAATATGGAACTGATTGGAATTATCTCTCGTCGTGATGTCATGAAGGCAATGCAACTGACACAACGTCAACCGCAAGTCGGGAATACATTTGAAGATGATGTGAGTGAAAACTTAGAAATCGTTGAAGTGAATCCAACGGGTGCAAATTTCAGCTTTACAGTAACACCACAAATGACGAACAACCTTGGGATGCTTTCCTTTGGGGTTTTATGTGAGGTGGTTTCTGTTGCTTCAAAAGAATTTATTCATAGAAGTCAACGTCGTAACACCGTGATTGAACAATTAGAAATGCATTACTTGAAGATGATTCCAATCGAAAGTCATATTGTGATTCAAATTCAAATGCTCGATAATGGTCGTAAAGTATCGAAATTAGATATTTCAGTATTATTAGAAAACTCAATTGTTGCTAAAGCAATTATGTCAAATCAATTAATGGAAAGAAACTAAGAATGAATTACAAAGAATTATTACAAGAAATCGTCACAGAGATTGAAAAAGCCGATTCAATCGTGATTTTAAGACATAGAAAACCAGACCCAGATGCTTTGGGATCGCAAATAGGTCTTAGTAAGCTGATTATAGGTGCTTACCCTGAAAAGGCTGTATATGTTATTGGAGATATGCCTGAAAACTTGAAGTATATCGGTGACATGGATGAAATCACTCAAGTGGTATTCGATAACTCGCTTGTAATCGTTGTGGACTGTTCTACACCGCGACTTATCAATTGTCCATTTGAGGTGAATGTCGAAGAGGTGATTAAAATCGATCACCATCCAAATGTGACACCGTATGGAAAGATTTGTTATGTGGATACAACAGCTGCAAGCGCAAGTGAAATCATGGCAGAGTTTGCTTTTGATGAAACTACACCATTTGAAATGAACAGAGATGCTGCTAATGTCATCTATGCGGGGATTATCGGGGATACAGGCCGTTTCTTATACCCGTCAACCACTTCGAAAACTTTTGCGCTTGTATCAAAATTGATACAACACGATGTAGATTTAACTGGAATCGCCGATAAAATGATTACGAAACCGCTGAACGTGAATCGAATGACAGGGTATATATACGAACATCTAGAAGTATCTCCTGAGGGAATGGCGAGTGTCGTTTTAACAAAAGAAGTGCTTGAACGTTTCCAAGCCACTGACCAGTTAGCCTCGCTTGTAGTTTCAGTGCCTGGAACAGTCGAAGGGATTTTGGCTTGGAGTATGTATGTGGAACAAGAAGATGGGACCTTTAGAGTTCATTTGCGTTCAAAAGGCCCCACAGCAAATGATATTGCTCAAGAGTTCGGCGGCGGAGGGCACACTCTCGCATGCGGTATTCCTTCTGTTACAAGTACCCAAATTGCAGAAGTAGATGCTGAGTTAAAAGAGGCAGTGAAAGCCTTTAGGAAAAATTGAAATTACAACCAAATAAGAGTATTATAGGATGTTGTATTTACAATAAAAATCAGTCCAATTATTGGATGAAAGGAATTATAAAATAATGAATTATACAGATTTTTTTAAAAAGATTGATGCAGAGATTAAAAAAGCAGATTCGATTGTCATCTTACGTCATGAATCACCAGACCCAGATGCAATTGGCTCACAAGTAGGGTTAAGAGAAATTATCCGTGCTACTTATCCAGAAAAAACAGTGTATTTACTTGGTGAAATGCCTAGCTCATTAACATATATTGGTGAAATGGACGAAATCACTCAAGAACAATTTGATGCTGCACTGATTATTGTATTGGACTGTGCGAATACTCCACGTATTGACTGCCCATTTGAAGTAGATCCATCGAAAGTCATTAAAATTGACCACCATCCAGATAGAGATGTGTATGGTGCGATTTCATTTGTGGATACAAATTCAAGCAGTACAAGCGAAATACTATGTCGTTTTGCGTTTGGTAAAGAAAGTACATGGAAAGTTTCTAAAGAAGCAGCCAATGCACTATATGCAGGTATTGTTGGGGATACAGGTCGTTTCCTTTATCCAGCAACAACTGCAGTAACATTTGCGATGGTATCTAAATTATTAGAATTCGATGTAGATATTTCAGGAATTGCTTATCATATGATTACAAACCCAGTTGCAGTTAGCCGCTTAGCAGGTTATATTTACCAAAACATGGAAATTTCTGAAAACGGAGTAGCAGCGACAATTCTTTCACAAAAAGATTTAGAGCACTTTGGAATTGAAGAAGACCAAACGCATGGAGTTATTTCTCTTCCAAGTACGGTTGAAGGAATTCATTGCTGGGCATTATTCGTAGAGCAACCAGATGGAAGCTACCGAGTAAATCTACGTTCGAAAGGTCCAATCGTGAATGTGATTGCGCAAAACCATGGTGGTGGAGGACATCCATTAGCATCCGGTGCGATTGTTCAAACTCTTGAAGAAGTAAACGAAATCGTTGAAGAATTGAATGAATCTTCAAAAGAATATTTAAGTAAATAATAGGGAAAGAGTCGGTTTATCCGGCTCTTTTTTCTTAAATTTGGTTTTCAAATATGAAAAAAATTCTTTCTAAAGGAAGAAAAATGGTCTTAGTTCTTTCTTGGTAAACTCACATCGATACAGTATAATGTATATGAATTTTTATTGAAGAATATTTTTAGAAAAGAAGGAGAGCGAAAATGAAGAGGTTTATTCATAAATTATCAACAACATTATTAATATTCACATTATTAACGAATCAAGTAGCGCCAACATTTACATATGCGCAGGAGGTTAGTGAACCTACAACAGTAGTGACAAGTAGTACTGAAACTACTGAAACGTCAACTGCTGAAACTACGGTGAGTACAGAAAATACTACTTCTGAAGCAAACGAAGCAACAGCTACAGGTGTTTTAGGGTTGAATGCACAAATTGGTCAAGTAAAAGTGACTGCTACAAACTCAACAGGTAGTGACGCGCAATATACTACAAAGAACCGCCAAGGAGATGTTCAATTAGATGGTTCGAAAGTAGCTAGTTCTATTGTTGGAGGATATGTCGAGTTTACTTATCCAACTGAGTATATCGAGAGTTTTACAGTTGCAACTGGAGGTCCTGTAAAGAGCGTAGATAATTCTACTCCAGGTGTGTTGAAGGTATATCTATCAGATATCACACAAACAACAACAGCAAGCTTTCCTTTTACATTTAAATTTAAAAATCGTGTAACGCCAGAAGGATATACGTTCTCTCCAAAAATCGTGTTAAAAGATAGTACTGGAAACACGTTAAAAGAAGTAACGGATTCATTAATCTATAAAGTAAAAGTCGATAAACAATCATTGTTTAAATATAATGGTTCAAATTATACTCAAGCATACACCATTGATAACCGTGAAATTTATGGTGGGAAGGCAACTGGTGATGCCATTACACAAGCAGCAGATGTCACTTTCCAATTCAGTTTATCAACGAATACTGCAGGTGGTGGACAAACACAAAACTGGGGAAATGGTAAGGCGCAAACTCGTGCAGCTAAATCAATCACCATTACAGATACACTGCCAACGTATCAAAAAGCAGATGGAACTACTGGAACAGCTGTTTTTGATCCTGCTAAAAATCCAGGGTGGACATTAAATGCGGACGGAACAGTTAGTAAAACTGTTACTGGTGGTGATACTCTAGATGACACAAATAGTGAAGCAGAGATTGCTTTACGAAACGAGAGACTTGTTTTAAGTTTCCCAGATGCTAAAACAAAAACAAATATTGTTAATAACGCAAAAACAGAATTGACGTTTATCCAACAAGGAGAAGCAGAACCTAAATTAACAGTAAGCGATGATATTCAATTTAAACTCATTGGACAATTAATTAGTGATTCTTCTTTCCGTAAGTCTAATAACGATAAACAAACTTTAAACGTTGATGCGGGAGCTCCAGATACATCTGTAGCGACATGGATTCTTGGTTTTACGAATACTTCTCCAAGTACTATTTCAGACTTAACGCTTGTTGATGAAGATTTAGATGAGAGAATGTATTTCTATTCAGTAGGCTCTCCTGTTGCCAATGCGCCGTTTGATATGGATGTTTATGGGGTTAAAGCGGATGGTACCGAAGTGAAATTAGGAAGCATTGCTAAAGGTACAAAACAACAAGTAATCGTTGATGAAGGGGCGTATAACCAAGTCACAAATCAAGCAAAACAAATTTATGCGGGAACTTTAAAGAAAGATGCGTATCAAAAAGTATCTCGTACTTATGACAGTATAAAGATTAAGCTTCAAGATGGTAAAACTCTTCAAGCAGGAGAGATTACATCTACATTTATCCAAACGAAATTGTTAAATCCATTTGACGAAACTGAACGAAAAGATCCTGTTAGATACAATAACAGTATGCATGCAGAGGGTTTAGTGGATGGTTATGGAGAAGATGGAAAATTCTCTACAAACCAAAGTACTTCCTATGAAGATGTAAGGGTGAAGGAAGAAGAAATTCGTATTTCGAAGATAACTCGTTCAAATCCTACAGGAGATTTAGGAGAAGTTGTCGAATATAGTGTTACTGCTGATTTTAGTAATTTATCCGTTAACCGTCGTGTAAATGGTGCTCAAGTCATTGATGTTTTGCCTGAGGGAATTACTTATAAAGGGTACTATATTGATAAAAAAGAGCATCAGAACATGGTGAAGGGCGAACCAAGAGTCGTTGAAAATTACAATGGCAGCGGTCGTCAAGCGGTTATTTTTGAGTTAAAAGATCTTGATTTTTACAATGACAAAACGATTGCCCGTGACTTTACAGCAATTGTTTCAGCTACAATTACAAAAGAGGCAATGCCAACAGCTATTCAAAAAGCTGATGATTATAAGAAAAACACCGATAACCATGTATTCTTAGTTGCCAAAGAATTCTCTCCATTAGCAAGTAATGTAACGTCACAAACAATGTTAGACAATATGTTTAAGATTGAAACACCAGATGGAGTAGTTCCAGATAAAATCGTAGCTGCAAAATCTAGCACGGTTGTAAACTTACCAACAGAAATTCGTTCTGAAAAATATATTTCGAAAAGTGATGGAAGTTGGACGCAAGAGTTAGTTCAACACAACTATGGTCAAGAGTATAAATATCAATTACAAACGAAGAACTATAGTACTTACGATATCGCAACATTCACACTATATGATCGCTTGCCATATGCAGGAGATGAGAACGGTTCTGGGTTCACTCCAACTCTGACAAAAGCTCTAGAAGTTGAAAGTAAATATACCGTTTACTATCATACTTCGAAAACTTTACCTGCAACTCCATACGATGCAACGCAAGCTAGTGGCTGGGTTACAGCGGATCAAGTATCTGATTTTACAAAAGTAACAGCTATCAAGATTGTATTAAATAAGGGTGAGAAGATTGTTCCAGGAGAAGTCGTGAACTTCCAAGTGGAAATGAAAACTCCAGAATATGATGATGGCGCAACAGACACACTTACAGCAACGAACGTATTCTATACAAACCGTGATGCTGAAAATCCAACTGTATTTGGTGAAACAAATGCTGTTTCAAAACAATTACCACAATACATTCCAGTTGCTAAGATTTGGAATGGGGAAAAAGACGCTTCTATTTCAAGTATTAAAGTGGAATTAAGTAGTAAGAGTAATCCAGATGTTGTTTTAGCAACAATGGTTCTAAATGATGCGAATGACTGGAAAGGTATCTTTAAACTGACAATTGATGGGAAAACACTTGATCCAACCGTGATAGATTACCAAGTAAAAGAAATCATCGATGAAAACTACGGTAAAGACTACGATACAGTGATTACTGGTGGGGCAACTCAAAAAGAAGGTTTCACAATTACAAACACGCGTAAGACAACTACTCATACCGTTAAAAAAGAATGGAAAGATAATGACAATAAACTAGGTTTACGTAAAGCCATTAAGGTTCAATTGAAGCAAAATGGTGAAAACTATGGTGAAGCAATCGAGTTGTCTGAAGCGAATAATTGGGAACATACTTTCACAGAATTGCCAGAGTCTAATAATGACGTGGCTTATGAGTACACTGTTGAAGAACTAGATATCCCAGAAGGATATACACATGAAGTTGTAACAGAAGGTACAAAATCAGTTATTACCAACCGTATTCTTTCAGCTGTTAAACAAGATTTCACATTCAAAAAAGAATTAGAAGGTCGTGAATTGCAAGAGGGAGAATTCACATTTAATCTATTAGATGAAAATGGAAAGGTTGTTCAATCAGCTCAGAACGCTGCTGATGGTACGATTACATTTAAAGATGTAACCTTCGAAAAGGCAGGAACTTACAAATTCACAGTTGTAGAAGTTAGTGGAGATGATGCACAAATCACTTATGATAAGAGCGCCAAAAACGTTTCTGTTGAGGTGAAACAAGAGGGCACAGAATATGTTGCTACTGTAACATATGATGCAGATACAACGTTTAAAAACAAGTATACGGCACCAGCTGTTCCAACTCCTGAACCATCAAAACCACAAAAAGATTTACCAAATACGGGTACTTCATCACTTGTAAATACAATGTTGATTGCAACTGTTCTTGTAATGATTGCTTTAGGATTTGTTTATACAAGCAAGAAAGAAAATTAATCATATAATTTTGAAAA